>JBARCC010000120.1:0-4400 GCA_049793635.1 Maribacter sp.
GGGTACACCATGAGCCAACAAGGTTACGTGCAGCGTTTCGATTACCTGACCGGTGATAACTACATTGTACGCCCTACCCCACCCGATGCGGAAACAGAACTTCGTTTCAATTGGAATGCTGCCATCAGCCAAGACCCTTTTGACACGAGCACGGTATATTTTGGGAGTCAGTTCGTACATAAAAGCAGCGACAAAGGATTAACTTGGAACGTTATATCCCCAGATTTGACCACCAACGACCCAGAAAAGCAAAAACAGAGTGAAAGCGGCGGACTCTCCATGGATGCCACCGGTGCAGAAAACCATACCACCATACTGGTCATTGAACCATCAACGGTGGAAAAGGATATGCTTTGGGTCGGATCTGACGATGGCCGTGTGCATTATACGCAAAACGGGGGGTCTAACTGGGTGGAGGTTACCGCCAATATCAAAGGATTGCCTAAGGGGAGCTGGATTCCACAAATTAAGGCATCGACCCGAAATAAGGGAGAGGCCTTATTGATCGCCAATGATTACCGAAGGTTCAACTATACACCCTATGCCTATAGGACAAAGGATTATGGCAAAACATGGACTAGGATCGTAGATGCGGAAGATGTGGAAAGCTATACCCTCTCCATCATCGAAGATCCCGAAAATCCGAATTTACTCTTTTTAGGAACCGATGACGGACTTTACATTTCGTTCAACGCTGGGGAAAAATGGCAGAAATGGACCGAAGGTTTTCCTACGGTTTCTACAAAAGACCTGGTGATCCATCCCCGGGAGCACGATTTGGTCATCGGTACGTTTGGGCGCGCAGCCTGGGTATTGGATGATATTAGGCCATTACGGGCGGTAGCCTCCGATAAATCAATTTTGAATACAGAAATTGCATTGTTTGCACCTCCCACGGCCTATCAAGCGGCCTATCAACAACCTACGGGGAGTCGCTTTGGCGGTGATGCATTGTATCAAGGTGAAAATAGAAAAGAAGGTGCCATGATTACCTATTATCTGAAAGAGGGTAAAAAGAAGGACGAGAAAGATAAGGATGCCGATGGGAAAAACGAGGAGGAAGATAAAGGGATGACCGCGCAGTCGGATACCGCCGATGCATCAAAAGATGATGATACAGGTAAAACCAAACTGACCGGGGTGCAGAAAAAAGACTCAATCCAATTCGATGTGTATGACGGAGAGCGATTGATGCGTACCCTAAAATATAAAACCCCGGAAAAAGCCGGATTCCATAGAATCTATTGGGAAATGGATGAAAAGGGAGCGGACCGGCCTTCGCGTAAAATCAGTAAGAACAAGACCGAAGCTGGTGGGGTCAGCGTCAAACCAGGTACCTATACCATAAAGATGAGTTATGGTGATGGCACGGAGGAAACAAAGATTACCGTAGCGTCAGATCCAAGATTGGAGATCGATACAGGTTCGCTAAATGAAGTGTATACCGCAGGTAAGTCTTTGGAAACCATGATGCAGACCGCGGCCGATGCCGTTGAACAATTGGTGGAAAGTAAAACCATTGCCGAAAATTACAGTAAGGAGTTGAAAGAACTGGACGAGAAAAAGTATACCGAACAGATTAAGACTTCGAAAGATATGGTCAAACAAATCGATTCGGTTATTGCCCTATACTTAGGAAAAGAGGATAAACGCCAAGGGATAACCCGGAATAAGGAAAACACGGTTATGGATCGATTAGGCGATGCCAGAAGGTATGTGAGTTCACGTAAAAACGGACTGTCGAAAACGGAAAAAGATTTGATGCAATACGCAGAGTCAGCATTGAAAATGGCGCTGGACAAGACCAATTCCTTTTTCACGAATACTTGGAAAGGATATCGTGAGTCCATTGAACGTCTTGACGTATCGCCTTTCAAAGAGACGGAAACCTTTGATCTGAAGGATAAGTAGGTCGTCACCTGGTGTCTTTCACATCGCCCTGAAAGTGCGGAGTAAAATAATGGGAAAAAGGGTGTTAGGAGTTTGGAATCAGGAGTTAGGAATCAGGAGTCAGGAGTCAGGAGTTAGGAGTCAGGAGTTAGGAATTAGGAATTAGGAGAAGAAAAAAGTAAAATCGAAACAAGAAAAGAGCAACGAGCAACGAACAACGAACAACGAGCAACGAGCAACGAATAACGAGCAACGAATAACGAGCAACGAATAACGAACAACGAACAACGATATTCAAGAGGAACAAGTAAAGCAATCAACCATGAAAAAATGTATTCTAGTCTTAGCCATAGCCCTAGTATGGGGCTGTAAAGAGGAGCCAAAGGAAACCGCCCCTTCTATTGCAGACACCATGAAAACCTACACCATTGAACAGATGATGGACAATGAGGCCATAAACGGTGGAAGTTTTTCATCCGACAAATCCAAGGTGTTATTCTCCAGCAATCGGTCTGGAATCTACAATATGTACACGGTTCCGATCACGGGTGGACAAATGGAGCCTTTGACAGCATCGGACAGCACCTCTATTTTTGCCATTTCCTACTTTCCAAACGATGACCGTATCCTGTTCAGTATGGATGGTAATGGCGATGAAATCAATCACATATACCTGAGAGATATCGATGGTACTCAAACCGACCTTACTCCCGACGAGGGTGCACGGGCTAATTTCTACGGATGGACAAAGGACAAGAAAAGTTTCCTGTTTGCGTCCAACAAGAGAGACCCAAGGTATACCGATCTATACGAAATGGATTTGGACACCTTTACACCCACATTAGTGTACACCAATACGGATGGTTATTTCCTTGGAGGCCTCTCCGAAGATAAAAAATACTTGCCGCTGATAAAACCCATCAACACCAATGATTCAGATTTATTCCTATATAACATGCAGGACAAGTCCATGGTACAAATAAACGAGAACCAGAGTGCGAATAATCCGGAAGATTTTTCACCCGATGGCACTGCGTTATACTACACGACGGATGATGGCAGCGAATTTGCGCAATTGATGAAATATGATATTGCGACCCAAACCAAAGAAAATGTAATGACCCGCAGTTGGGATATTGCCGGCGCTTATTTTACGGAGAACGGAACCTATCAAGTCACCTATATCAATGAGGATGCAAAAAATGCTATTGAAATCAAGGAAGTCGCTACGGGCAAGAATATTCCATTGCCTACCACCGAAGGTATGGATGTGAGCAATGTCGGTTTTTCGGAAGATGAGACCCTCATGACCTTTTACGCAGGTGGGTCGCATACCCCTAGCAACCTATATGTATATAATTTGGAAACCAAGGAGCAAACCCAGCTTACCGATGTGCTGAACGATGCCATTGAGGCGCAAGATTTGGTGAATGCGGAAGTCATCCGGTACAAATCCTTTGACGGCTTGGAAATACCCGCTATCTATTACAAACCCCACCAGGCCACGGCCGAAACCCCGGTGCCGGCCTTGGTTTGGGTTCATGGCGGACCAGGAGGACAATCCAGACAAAATTTTAGCTCGTTCATTCAGTACATGGTGAATCATGGCTATGCGGTGTTGGCGGTGAACAACAGAGGAAGTAGTGGGTATGGTAAGACGTTTTACCAGATGGACGACCTGAACCACGGGGACAAAGATTTGAAGGATTGCGTTGCAGGTAAAGATTGGCTGGCCGAACAACCTGAAATAAATGGAGAAAAAATCGGGATAATTGGTGGTTCTTACGGTGGGTACATGACCATGGCCGCCTTGACCTATGCCCCAGAGGAATTTGATGTGGGTGTAAACCTGTTCGGGGTTACGAATTGGATCCGGACCTTACGCAGTATCCCTTCTTGGTGGGAAGCGCAAAAAGAAGCACTATACCTGGAATTGGGAGATCCCAATAGTGCGGACTCTTTAAGGCTTAGAGAGATATCTCCTTTGTTCCATACCGATAAAGTGACCAAACCCTTAATTGTACTTCAAGGTTCAAAAGATCCCAGGGTATTGCAGGTAGAATCCGATGAGATCGTTGCGGGAGTCAAAAAGAACGGCGTTCCAGTGGAATATGTGCTGTTCGAGGATGAGGGACATGGTTTTGTAAAGAAAGAGAATCAAATTGAGGCCTATAGCCGGGTTCTGAAGTTTTTGGACACTTATCTAAAAGGTGACGGGGAAGACCCAATCAATAATGATGGACCTCTTAAAGAAGATGTTTAATCAGGAAATGGGTGGATGAGTATTTCCATACTACAAGTCTCTAGCCTTGCGAGGGACTTGGTGAAGTAGTTACCACTTAAACATTGCCCCTTATCGTTGACTACGTTTAGGTCGTCAAATCATAGGAACGTCGGGTTGAAAAGCTATCTCACACCCCAAGATTCAACTTTAAAATTTTAAATGAGAAAATTACTTGTACCCCTACTTTTGCTTCAGTTTGTATATGTATCCGCCCAAGAGACCGGGG
>JBARCC010000121.1:0-1865 GCA_049793635.1 Maribacter sp.
ACCCTATTCGAATCGGGCATTCAAAAAATTATCCATCACAAAAGCAAATGTAACGACAAGGAATTTTCCCGATTCGGTTACGATGGTGCGAAAAAAATTAGACCTCAAAGACCGGGGAGAACTTTACGTTTTCTGTACGACAGATTTAATTGAAAAATTGGTACTGCTTGTTTGTACCCAGAGTTTTGAGGATAGCTAGTAATCTGTTTTTATTCAAGGTACGAAGGAGACTCCATTTATATAATATATCGGTTCGGATTCACTCAAGCTTTTGCTCCATAAACCAATCGTAAAGGGCCTCCGTTTCGTAGGCTTTGATCCAAGAACTATGGCCAACGTTCGGGTATTTCGTAAAAATGACATTATACCCCATCTCATTTAATTTTTCGACCATCCTTTCCGATTCAATGATTGGAATCGATTTGTCTTCTTCCCCGTGAAATACCCAAATCGGCATTTCTTTGTTGATCCATGACGCATAGGGTACAGGAGTCATACCACATACTACGGCCAGTGCCGCAAACGTTTCTGGATATTGTACGGCCATTTCCCAAGCGGCACCTCCCCCTCTACTTAATCCTGTCAAATAGATACGTTGGGTATCGACCCTGCCTTCCTTCACCACAGAATCGAGCAATTGTTTTACCGCTCTGGTGTTCCACCACTTTTTCTCGTTCGGATTTTGAGGTGCAAGAATCAAAAAGGGAAATTTTTTACCTTGAGCGATCAACTTCGGCGGACCGTTTCGCCTCACCTTGACCAAACTATCGCCAGATTCACCACCTCCATGTAAAAAAAGCAATAGCGGAAATTTTCTATCGGGTTCATCTTCGTAGTCTTCGGGATAATATAAATAATAGGCCAAGTTTTCCTTGACATTGGTTTCCATTGAAGAATCAATCAGAATGGGTTTGGATTGGGAAGCGCAGCTTTGAACAAGTACCAATAGCCAAACATAAAAAAAAGTTTTCATCACCTGTACGAAGATTTAAGTGTTCAAAAGTACCTAAAATGGTCTGCTTAAAAATCATAAAAGAAAAGAACTTTGGTGTAATCATCAATCCATCCCTATTGACAGATATAAGAATTCCTCAAAAAATTGGTTGACCTACTAAGTTAATAAGTTTTACCATTTTCATTATAAACGCTACCGCTTCACAACTCAGACTCTTTACTTGAGCATAGCCTCGGGAGAGGTCTGTTGGCGGGATTTTACAATCTATATAAATCACTATCTCGGTTCGACGTCCCCTAGCAACTCCCAAGAAGGGGAACATATCCAACAAAAAGGGAAATTCGTAGTACTACCTTTAAGCCTACTATTTGAATAACAGCCAAATGATCGCTATGGAATTAAGAGACATAGTTTTCCGAAAAAAATACAAATGATTACCACTAGGAAATACAATGAATCGAAAAAGGGGATGCGTTTCCGATCCCCTTTTTCATTGTTGATACATTATTTAAATTACCGATAGAGGGTAAAGTGACCTACGTAGCGCTGTTGATTCTTATCGTTTGCATTAACGACATACCAATAGTCTCCTGTCGGCAGTTCTTTGTTTTCATAATTTCCGTCCCAATTGGAGGTTTCGTTCAAGATGGCAACGACTCGGCCATAGCGATCGTATATTTTCACCACAATATCCGGAAAAAATTCACGGTTCTCTGGCGACCAAACATCATTCATATTATCCCCGTCGGGCGTAAAGAAATTCGGAAATTCTAACATTCCGGTAAACTCAAACGGAATATTGACTTCCGCCACACACCCGTTGGAATCTCTCACTCGAATGTTGACCATACCACTTTCATTGGTCGTAAAGGTCGTTTCCTCCCCAAAAGAAGTTCCGTTAAAGAAAAAT
>JBARCC010000122.1:0-4068 GCA_049793635.1 Maribacter sp.
CGTCTGGGTAGAATCTTCAAGAGAATTATCGGAGATCAATAGACTAAGTTGCATGGCATCATTGGCGATGAGTTGGGAAGTCGAGCTCCGCAACACCTTGAGTTGTGTCAAGGCCCACTCAAAATCACCCTTGTAAAAACTGGTCTGCGCTACCTTAAAGCGTGCATCTTGCCCCAGTACGTCGTTTTTCAATTTTTGTTGGATCTGCGAAAAATATATAAGCGCCTCATTGAATTTTTTGTCATAGACCAGAATATCTCCGAGTGCCAACTTTAAATAGGCGATTCCCCTATCGTTCAAAGGAAGCTCCAAACTGTTCTTCAAAAGCTGTTCGGCAGGTTGCGGCTGATTTTTTTTAAAGGTCAAAAAATTGGCGTAAGCTACCTGCAGTTGTAAGGTCTGGGTTTGGTATCCATATTGGGTCAGCAGTTCCTCGTATTTTTTTTGGATGGCCTCGAATTTATTTTCCGAAGCCGATAAAAGATCAATATCGATGAGGTTCAATTGCGCATCGAGCTGAACAACCTCGTTACTGGTGGTTGTAGCAATAAATTCATAAATTTCCTTGGCGGTTTCCGTTTCATTCCCTTCTAGGGCAATTCTTCCCAAACTTTCCATTCTATCGGTTTGGCTACCGTCCATCCGTTTGAAAATTGCTTTTTCTTGTCGAAAGGCGCTGTCATACTGTTTCTGCTGAACGAATAGCCAACTAAGCATCTCGTTCCAGAGAAGATCCGGGTTTTTCTGGGCGCGCTCCAGCAAGGCTTTTTTTAGAAGTTGATTATTACGTTCGTTGGGTTCCTCGGAGATGAAATCATCGATGCTCCGAAGAATATTCGATTTCGAGGTTTTCCCCTCGTAGAGTAAGTTCAAGTAGGCATTGTACATGGCCTCGATATTCCCCTGTTCCCCGAAAATACGTGCCATTTGATAGTTGAAGTCCAAGGCAGGATTGAGTTTCATCGAGGTATCGAAGGCTTTTATGGCCAGATCAAGCAAGCTGTACTTTTGAAATTGCAAACCGATGGCATAGCCGTAATTGGGATTTTTGTCGATTTCATCAAAGGCCTTGTCATAATAGGTCTGTGCCAAATCGTCCTGTTCTTGAAGCGTATGGTTGTATCCCAAATCGATATATAGCGTAGGGTAGGGATTGCGGTCCTCTAGTCTTGACCTTAGAAAATCACCGGCATCGTCATACCGTTTTAGTTGTTGATAGCACGATACCAAGTCTTGTATGTACGCAGTGCTCCTCGGGTTTTTTTGGACCAGCTTCTCGTAGAATACCACCGCCTTTTCAAAATCCCCATCCGCATAGTACTGTTTGGCCAAGAAGTCATCTTGCCCCTGGGCCATCGAAAGGAATGCTAAATATGTGGTAAGAAAAATGATGAAACGCATAATCAAAGATACGCAGAAAGCGCTAAATTGTTGTTAAGAGGATGGTAACAACGACCTGTTCAGTCACTATTTATCAATTGCATGTGTATGGGAACCATCGCAGTTGGGCATCCGCTTAGATAACCCACATACGCAATCGTGCAGGCCTTTGCCATCTAAAATGCGGGACGTATACTTTTCTATTCGCGCTATTCTGGTCGCCGATTTTTTGGTCTGATTGAAATGTAGAAGATAGCCTTTTTGGCGTCCCGGGGTCAAACTTTCGAAAGCGGATTTAAATGTTGGGTTTTCCATGTATTTTTGTACCAACTCATCGGGAAATTCAAGATCTGACACCTTTTTCAACGGTATTTTTAATCCGGATGCTTCATTCGCCACGGCTTCGAGAACATACTTTTTAACGACCGATACCGATTCCTCAATTTCCTGAATCCCTTTAAATCGTAATTGTCTGGCCGATTGGGTATTTTCGGTCTGCCGTTCCAAGATGTGCTCTGGGTCTTTTAACAATGCTCCCTTGGTAAAAAGGAGGGCGCAATAGTCTTTAAAACCCTGTAGGATTACAATATTCTTGCCCTCGACGGTATAGCACGGATGTTTCCATTTAAAATCTTCGGTCAACCCACAATCAAGAAGAAGATTTCGAAGTTCGGTCAATTCTTGCTTCCATTGGGTTAAACCCTCTATATAATTTGATGCGTCTTGGTTCATGATAAGCAACAGGTTGAAAATATACGATAATGACTTCACAAAACTGACAATTCAAAAAAAAGCCTTTTGAAGATGTAAGCATTGCCAAGATATCGAAAGTTGACCTTTCCATAGGGTCCGGCACGGAAAAAGCTTCGTAAAGAGGCTTATATAAATCCGTTTTTTTTGGGAATCAATGACTTGTGCAACGGTTACTTTTGTTGGCAACAGTATTTTTCTGTCCAGTCTAGAGTATATTAGTCAAATCCTGTTTTCCGACAATCGCCATGATATCAATAGTATCATTATTGATTTTGTAGTAAATACTGTATGAACCGCAAACACAGCGTCTATATCCTACTTTTATAAAATCGACTGATTCAAATGAATATGGGTGTTGAGCAATAATATTGAAATACTCAAAAAAAGATTCAAAGTATTTGTCGGCTTGCGCCATTCCAAACTTTTTAACTCCGTATCGATGAATCCTTATCAAGTCATCTTGAGCAGCATTGCTTGGTCTATAATCAGTCATTAATTATTGCCTTGGCTTGTGCTAAAATTTGTTCCTTGCTATCATTGGAGAATCCACTATTCTCTGCCTTATCTAATTTAGCTCGAATCCAGTCAATTTCGATTTGTTGATTTCTTGCTTGACGAATTAAGTCATTTACAAGTTCGCTTTTACTTGAGTATTCCTGTTTGTCCACTTGAGACTTTAACCATTCATCATTTGGTTGTGTAAATGATATACTTTGTCTTGCCATGATATTTATATTTGGTGCTAATTTACACCAAAATCGAATCACTCACAAATTTTTTATATTACAGACAACGTCTCGGCTATGCATAGTGCGGGGTCGGCACGCAATTATGTTTCCCCCACGCAGTTAGCCGAATCTTTTTGTTTGTCTTCATCTTTTTTGCGCCAAAGCCAAATCCAAAAGATTTGGCGATGCCCGAAGAATCGCCCAGGTCTACCAGCTAGGCACTCAAGCCCGCATTGCGTATAGGTTTTCTTATCTTTAGTATCTTCTTTACGCTACCTTGAATTCCGCCTCGTTCATTTCGATACTGAACTTCACGTTTGCCTTTAATGCATTGAAGACTTTCAGGATCGTTTCAATGGTTACATTTTTTGCACTACGTTCCAATTTCGAGATCTGCGACTTTTGAACTCCTATCAATTCGCCTAATTGTTTTTGGGTCAATTTACGTTCTTTTCTGACTGATTTTATCATTTCTCCAAGAACCTCCATTCGCAAATCGAACTCGTACTTGTCCCTGTCGGCAGTTCCGATTTTCCCGATGTCATTGTCTTTCATTTGGCCAAGGATCATCATTTTCATTTTTTTCTTTTTTGTTTCCATGACTTTTGTTTTTATTGCTCGAAATATTCCATCCGAATCTGTTTTGCTTTTTCGATTTCAGTCTTAGGAACTTTGTCCGTTTTCTTGACCATCCCGTGTGTTGAAATCATAAGCGTTTCGGTTTTTCTCGTCCTGTCCCAGAATGCGAAAAGTCGGTATTGAAGTCCTGCGTATTTAGTTCTGAATTCCCAAATGTCGTCCGTTAGTTTTTTGAACAGTTTTGGCTCAAGTCCAAACGTGGCCTTGTCCAGATTATAATAAATATTAGCTTTTGCTTTCTTGTCGACCTATGCCATAAAATCAATAGCCTGCTCAAGGAATATGACTTCAAATCTTTTTCCCATTCGGTTTAAGTGTCCTTTTAGAAGAAAAATATAATCAAAAAAGTTGAATTATATGGAAACATTTTAAACGAGGTCCAGCATTAAAGATTACGTCTCGTATAAGAAAAGTAGGGCAGGTGGTAAGCGATATTCTTTCCGTTTAGCCACAAGCCAAATCTTTTGCATTTTATTTTTACCTTATTTTTCTAAAAGCCAAATCATAAGATTTGGCGACTTCGCAAATACGCCCAAGCCAATGGATTTTAAGCTTAAGGCCCTATTTG
>JBARCC010000123.1:0-5065 GCA_049793635.1 Maribacter sp.
AGTTCAACGAGACCATGTTGCCTATCATTGAAGCCTACCCACCACCGGCCTATAAGGGTAAATTCGTCAAAATAAAATTCTGTACGCAGTTGCCGACACCATACCCACAGTTCGCGTTTTTCTGCAACCTGCCCCAATATGTGCGTGAACCTTACAAACGGTATCTGGAAAACAAGATTCGAGAGGAATATGATTTTTCTGGGGTCGCGATTACCGTATTTATGAGGAAAAAGTAAGTTAGGAGTTAGGAGTCAGTGGTCTGGAATTAAGTGTTAAGGGTAAAGAGTCTGAAGTCTGGAGTCGGCAGTTAGGAATTTGGGATAAGTAACAGGAAATTTTTTATTTTCCGACGACCATATTACCATCCCCCGGAAGCGCCTCCGCCGCCAAATCCACCACCACCGAAGCCTCCTCCGAAACCTCCACCACTAAATCCTCCACCGCTGCTTCCGCCAAAGCCGCCACTCGATCTCCCCATATTGCTAAGGATGATCATATCCCAAGGGCTAAGCCCTTTGCGTCCTCCAGGTCCTTTGTTATTACCTCCTTTTCTACTCCATAGAATAAAAAGAATGACCATGAAAATGATAAAGGGTAGGAAAGAAGAAAGCGGAAAACCTTCGGAGTTGTCAAAAGAACGTTCTTCCTTGAATTCCCCGGTGAGCACTTGAAAGATTACATCGGCACCTTTATTAAGTCCGGCATAATAGTCACCCGTTCTAAACTCGGGCATTATACTATTTTCGATAATACGTTTAGATAGGGCATCGGTCAATATCGCTTCCACCCCGTAGCCCGTATTGATAGCCACTCTACGGTCGTCTTTAGCAAGAATGATAAGTATACCGTTGTCCTTTCCTTTTTGGCCGATGCCCCATTCTTGACCCCATTGTGCGCCTAGATAGTTAATATTCTCCCCTTTGGTACTGGCAATGATGGTGATGACGATTTGGGTGGATGTACTATCGGAATACCGAACCAGTTTTTGGCTCAACGTTACCTTTTGTTGGTCGCTTAACAGATTAACGTAGTCGTAGACGCTGGTTTGTAATGCAGGTTTTTCAGGAATCTCAAATTGACCCCAAAGTGTGGTGCATCCAAAAAAAATAAGAAGTAGGCTACCCTTTAGATATCTCATTACTAAGTTCGTTGGTGTCATCCGATTTCCAAGGGAAATGGGTATTGAGTTCGTTGCCGGCCATTAAAATACCGGCGACCAGGCCTTCCTTGAACGCACCCTTTTTAAAATGATGTTGAATGGTATCTTTCGTGGTCTTCCAAAAATCGTTTGGCACAACGTTATCGATGCCCTTATCACCGCATATCACGAACTTTTTGTCCGTAACCGCAACATAAATCAATACCCCGTTGTCGGCTTTGGTGTTATCCATCTTCAATACATGGAAGACTTCTTGGGCTCTTTTGTAATGGTCTTCTTCGCTGTGGGCCTCTATATGAACCCTAATTTCACCTGAGGTATTTTTTTCAGCTTTCAGAATGGCATCCACTATTTCCTGCTCTTCAGATGCGGTCAAAAAATCCTCTACGCTAGACATGCCGGGTTTATTCAAATTTAAAATCCACATCCGGTGCGTTTTCAGAACCGGAATCGGCTTTATAATAGGCCAGTTCATCAAAATTGAAAATTCCCGCCAAAACAGAATTCGGGAATTTTTTGATGTGTAGGTTATAAGGTTCGACCGTAGCGTTGAAGCGGTCCCTTGCGACATTGATCCTGTTCTCGGTACCTTCCAATTGCGATTGTAATTCTAAGAAGTTTTGATTCGCCTTCAAATCCGGGTAGCGCTCCACGGTAACCAGCAAACGGCTCAATGCGCTGCTCAACCCGCTTTGGGCCTGATTGAACTGCGCCAATTGTTCTGGGGTAATATTGGCGGGGTCGATACTTACCGAGGTGGCTTTTGCCCTCGCCTCGATAACATCGGTCAAGGTGCCTCTTTCAAAATCCGCTGCTCCTTGAACGGTTTTTACCAAATTTCCAATAAGGTCGTTTCTACGTTGGTAGGCACTTTCGACATTGGCCCAGGTTTTGGTCGAGGTCTCTTTAAGTGCGACGGCGGTGTTGTTAAAGCCTACCCCCCATTGGTATAGTCCGAACGCAATGACGGCGATTACAATGATGGCAATGATTCCTTTTTTCATGATGTACTGGTTATAGTTGGTTTTTGATTTTTGTTAGTTCGGCTTTTATACGTTCCAATTTTTGAATGATATCGAAATTGGACAGTGTTTTCTGTTTTTCTTCCTTCAGATGTGTTTTGGCACCATCAAGCGTAAATCCCCGTTCTTTGACCAGATGATAGATCAACTGCAGGTTTTTGATATCCTGTGGCGTAAACTTCCGATTGCCTTTTGCATTTTTTTTGGGCTGCAATACATCGAACTCTTTTTCCCAAAAGCGTATTAAAGAAGCATTCACGTTGAAGGCTCTCGCCACCTCGCCGATACCATAATATCTTTTTTCTGGGAGTTCTATCTGCATTAATCCAGGGATTGATTTTCTTGGTTCGCAAATTTCAACATGTTTTCGAATTCTTCGGGAGATAAACTGCCGTAGTAGAAATTAATGGGATTGATCCTGTCGGTATCCTTCCAAACTTCATAATGCAGATGAGGTGCTTCTGACCGCCCCGTGCTTCCTACAAAACCGATGAGGTCGCCACGTTTCACTTTTTGACCGACCTTGACATTGTACTCGCTTAGATGCGCATATAGGCTTAAATATCCATAGCCATGCTCCACGCGTATGTGTTTTCCGTAGCCTGACGAATTGTTATCTGCGCGTGTAATTTTACCATCCCCTGCCGCATAGACGGGTGTTCCCTTTTGAGCGGTAAAATCCATGCCATAATGCATTTTTCTGGCTTTTGTAAAAGGATCCGAACGCCAACCGTATCCTGAGGCCATACGCGTAAGGTCTTCATTGTTGATAGGTTGGATGGCAGGAATCGCCATAAGCAACTTTTCTTTTTCCTCGGCCAGTTTGGTAATTTCATCCAACGATTTTGATTGAATGGACATTTGTTTTTTGATAATATCCAACCTTTTGGTCGTGGCGACGATCATTTCCGAATTATTGAAGCCTTCCAAGGATTTATATCGGTTAATACCTCCGAAACCTGCACGGCGCTGTTCGTCGGGTATTGGGTTGGCCTCGAAATAGAGTCGGTAAATGTTATTGTCACGTTCCTCGATATTGCCAAGAACCTCCTCTATTTGTTCCATTTTTTTATTGAGCAACTCGTATTGAAGCTCATAATTTTTTACTTCCCTGGCCAATGAAAGCTCTCTTGGCGTATTTACGAGATCTGTATTAAGGAGAAGAATGAGCGATAAAAATCCAAATAGGCACGACCCCAAAATAAAAAAAGCAATGTTTCTGTAGCGCTTAGATTTTTCCGGTTCTATTTTGCGGTAGGACAGCGTGTCCGGGTCGTAATAGTATTTTACCTTAGACATGAATGGAAATTGTCCTATTTTTGTGATTTAAATTTATCATAACAAACAAATATAAAAATAGTTTTATATAATCGGTCAAAATTTGTAAAAGCTTAGCATTTTAGATGAATTCCAAGGATACCCGTAAACAATTTCTCAATTTTTTTAAGAATAAAGAGCATAAGATAGTACCCTCTGCCCCCATGGTCATTAAGGATGATCCGACCCTACTTTTCACGAATGCGGGAATGAACCAGTTCAAGGAGTATTTTTTGGGGATCAACAAACCCAAGAACGCTAGGGTAGTGGATACCCAAAAATGTCTTCGGGTAAGCGGCAAACATAACGATCTGGAAGAAGTGGGCAAGGATACCTACCACCATACGATGTTCGAGATGCTGGGGAATTGGAGTTTTGGCGATCCGGCCCATCCAGAACATGGATATTTTAAAGAAGAAGCGATTGCTTGGGCTTGGGAGCTGTTGACAGAGGTCTTGGCAATCGATAAAGAAAGTCTGTATGTATCTGTTTTTGAGGGGAGCAATGATGCCGATAAATTGGAGAAAGACCATGAAGCCCTTGCGTTATGGAAAAAAATCGTTCCGGTTGATCGCATCATCATGGGGAACAAAAAAGACAATTTTTGGGAAATGGGAGACCAAGGTCCCTGTGGACCCTGTTCCGAAATACACGTCGATATTCGCTCCAAGGAAGAGAAAAAAAAGGTTTCCGGGGCAAGTCTGGTAAATCAAGACCACCCGCAGGTCGTTGAAATCTGGAACTTGGTATTTATGCAGTACAATCGAAAAGCTGACGGTTCCCTAGAGAGTCTGCCTTCCAAGCATGTCGATACAGGCATGGGCTTTGAACGTCTCTGTATGGTCTTGCAAGGGGTTACCTCAAATTATGATACGGACATTTTTACGCCCATCATCCGAGAAATCGAGACCATAACCAACTCTAAATACGGTACTGACGAAGAGTCATCCGAAGAAACCGATATTGCCATACGGGTCATTTCAGACCACATACGTGCTGTTTCGTTTTCTATTGCCGACGGCCAATTGCCAAGCAATACCGGTGCCGGCTATGTAATCCGCAGAATTTTAAGGCGTGCGGTCCGTTACGGTTTTACGTTTTTGAACACCAAAGAGCCGTTCATGTTCCGGTTGGTCAATGTGCTCACCGATACCATGGGGGATGCTTTTCCAGAACTGAAGAAACAAAAGCAACTGATAGAGAATGTCATTAAGGAAGAAGAAAATTCCTTTCTGAAGACCTTAGATCAGGGGCTAGTGCTTTTAGATACCATTATTGACGGTACGGCGGGAAAAATGGTAAATGGGGCAAAAGCCTTTGAATTGTACGACACGTTTGGATTCCCGATCGATTTGACCGCCTTGATCTTAAATGAAAAAGGCTACACCTTGGATGAAGCAGGATTCGAAGCGGCCATGCAACAACAAAAAAAGCGGTCTAAATCAGCTTCCGACATCTCAAAGCAGGATTGGCAAATCGTAAAAGCGGACCATGAGCAAGAATTTGTAGGGTACGATACTTTGGAGACCGATGTCAAGATTACCAAATACCGTAAAATAGTTTCAAA
>JBARCC010000124.1:0-4067 GCA_049793635.1 Maribacter sp.
ATTTTTCTTCTCAATTTCATGGTAGGAGTGAGGTGACCGGCATCGATACTCCAAACATCTTTAGTCAAACGGAATTGTTTGATTTTTTCCCATTTCGCGAAATGTTCATTGGCCAGTGCCACTTCCTCTTCTATACGCGCAATGACTCTCTCGTTAAGCACGATATCTGAATTTTCACTTACCGTTATATTGTTCTTTTTGGCCCACGCGTAAATGAACTCAAAGTTTGGCTGAATAAGTGCCGCCGGCATTTTTTCACCTTCCCCTACCACCATAATCTGTTCGATGAACCGCGACTGCTTGCATCTATTCTCCAATAATTGTGGAGCTACATACTTACCGCCAGAGGTCTTGAACATCTCCTTTTTACGGTCCGTAATCTTTAGGAAGCCATCTGCATCGATTTCGCCGATGTCCCCGGTATGAAAGTATCCGTCTATAATCACCTCGTCGGTTTTTTCAGGGTCCTTGTAGTAGCCTAACATCACATTTGGGCCCTTACATAATATTTCTCCGTCTTCCGCTATTTTAACCTCCACATTTTTAATGGGTCTTCCTACGCTACCGATTTTCCATCCATGGTTACGCTCATCGTTTACGGAAATTACGGGAGCCGTTTCCGTTAGACCATACCCTTCCATTACGGGAATGCCTACAGCCCCGAAAACCCTGCTCAAGCGAGTCTGCAACGCGGCACTGCCCGAAACCATGGTCGCTAGGTTTCCACCCAACCCTTCCTGCCATTTGCTGAAGATTAATTTTCTGGCGATGGCAAGTTTTTGTTCGTACCACCATCCGTTGGCGCCGTAGGGCTCATATTTTAGTCCGACCTCTACGGCCCAAAAGAATAAACTTTTCTTGATTCCCGTTAGATTCGAACCTTTTGTAATGATGGCTTCATACACTTTTTCTAAAAGCCGGGGTACTACCGTCATGATATTCGGTTTCACCTCCTTAAGGTTATCACTGATTTTATCCAGACCCTCGGCAAAATATATTTCGATACCACAATATTGGTATAGATACAAGATCATTCGTTCAAAAATATGGCAGACGGGCAGAAAGCTTAGGGCGCTATCGTTTCTTTTAGAAGGCACGCGTTCTTCACTGGAGATTACATTGGAAACGATATTATCGTGGGACATCATGACTCCTTTAGGTCTTCCCGTAGTACCAGAAGTGTAGATCAAAGTGGCTAGATCATGTGGTTGTACCTGATCTTTTAATGCATCAACTTCATCTTGATTTGATGGGTCGGCACCTAATTCTAATACTTCCTGCCAATTTTTACAGCCAGAAATGGAATCAAAACAAAAAACTTCCCTTAAAGATTTTACGTTTGCTTTGATACTGGTCACTTTTTCTAGGACCTCCTGGCAGGATACAAAGCAATAGGTCGCCTCAGAATGATTGAGCACATATTCATAATCCTCCTCTGAAATCGTTGGATAAATGGGTACGTTTTGAGCACCTAACTGTAGTATTCCAATATCCATTATATTCCATTCCGTTCTATTAGTCATGGAAATCACCGCAATTTTATCGTTGGGTTTTACTCCCAAACGAAGTAATCCTCTGCTTATCGCATTCGCCTTATCTACATATTCTTGGGTAGAAGTGGCAATCCATTCGCCCCCCTTTTTGCTAACTAACGCTTTATCAAGGTTGTACTTTTCTAATTGGTAATAAGGAATATCAAACAGTCGCGTTACCTTTTGCATATATTTTCATTTAGTCAATGCAAAATAAGCAAAGCGAACGGTATTTTAAAATGGGATACGCAAAATAAGTTGTTCCACGTTGTTGTTTTCATAATAGAGCCAAGAAATCATTTCTACTCTTGATTGAAATTGAAGTTTTGAATTAAGAAAAATCTAAAGATTTGGCGCTATCCCAAAAAATAGGTTCTCTAAACGTAATCGCGGCAAGTAACTTACCAAATCGATCGATCCATTGCATTGCAATTTCTCATTTTTATACTGATTAATAAAAAAAATAAATATGAAAATGTTAAAGAATGTATCGTTCATGCTATTGGCTTCACTGTTGTTCATGAGCTGTGGTCCAAAAGTAAGTACTACAAAAACGGCGAATGTTGATTTAAAGACCTACAAAACGTTTGCCTATCTACCGAATGGAAATTTTGACAATCCTGATATGGGATACTCCGATGAATCTGTTGGTGAAGTGGTCATCAACGAAGTAAACGGACAAATGAAGGCCTTGGGGTATACGTTGAATAAAAATCAGCCCGACTTATTGGTTTTGTTGAATACGAAAACCAATCGTGAGACCGAGGTGTACAAAGACCCCGTATATGCTACCTACCCCAGGTATTATGCCACCACGTATCCCGTTAGTGCGTATTACGCGCCGTATTCCTACAACGGATATTCAAGCTATACGGAATTGGTGGGCTATGACCGCGATTATGAAACGTATGAAGAAGGCACCTTACTGTTGAGTCTAGTGGATAGAAAAACGAAGAATGTAGTATGGAAAGGAAATGCTACCGATTTTATCGGCGGCCAAAAAGATTCAAATGCCATTGCAGCATTTGTAGACGATATTTTTGAGGAGTTTCCGACCTCAAAATAGAATTTTTATAGCTTTGAAAAAGATCGGGAATTTTAAGCCGATGGACAGTTGTCTATCGGCTTATGTTTTCAACCCATTTTCTAGCATTCACAAATGCCTCTAACCAAGGGGATATTTCATCTTTTCTATCTTTTGGATAATAGGCCCAGTTCCATGGGAACGTAGAGCGTTCGATGTGTGGCATGGTCACCAAATGCCTTCCTGTTTTATCGCAGAGCATTGCCGTATTATAATCACTCCCGTTCGGGTTCGCCGGATAGCTGTCGTATCCATATTTCGCAACGATGTCATAGTGGTCTTCCGATAGCGGAAGCTTGAATTTTCCTTCCCCATGGGATATCCATACACCAAGAACCGCCCCTTCCAAAGAGGAAAGCATGACGGAATTGTTTTTATGGATTTTTACGGATGTAAAATTGCTTTCGTGTTTACGGGAATCATTGAAGGTCATTTTTCCATGGGCCTTGTGCTCGGGATTGATCAAGTCCAGCTCCATAAACAATTGACAGCCATTACAAATACCTACGGATAAGGTATCTGGTCTCGCAAAGAAATCGTTAATGACCTTGTTTGCCTTCTCATTGTACTTTATGGCTCCCGCCCAACCTTTCGCACTCCCCAACACATCTGAATTGGAGAAACCGCCAACAGCGCCTAAAAAGTGAATATCCGCCAACGTTTCACGGCCCGAAATTAAATCGGTCATATGCACATCCTTTACATCGAAGCCGGCGAGGTACATGGCATTCGCCATTTCACGTTCAGAGTTGCTTCCTTTTTCACGTAGGATGGCCGCCTTTGGTCTGACTGTCTTTGCTGTCACATCGAGCGGAGTCGAAATGCCATTCGTCTCGGGTCTCGACTCCGCTCGACCTAACAGTTTACCTTTGAAATTCTCCGGGAACACATAGTGCAACGGTTGTACCTTATAGTGCTCATAACGTTCTTTCGCTAAGCCTTTTGCCGTTTGTTGCTCATCTAACAAATAGGAAGTCTTATACCAGGTATCCCTCAAAGTGCTAACGTTCAGGCCCATTTCCATCCCATTATTTTTAATGGTCACTTCTGCTTTTGAAATCACGGTGCCTATCTTTTTCACATCGATATGGGCTGCATTTAATTTGGATTCGATGGAGGCGTCTTTAGACTGAAAAACGATTGCCGCATTTTCGGAGAACAAAAGTTTAATGGTATCCGGCTCGCCTAAGCTGGTCAGGTCTAACTTTGCACCCAACTCAATATCGGCGAAACAAAGCTCCAAAAGGGTAGTGATCAATCCGCCAGAGGCAACATCGTGACCAGCAATGATGTGACCCTCGTCGATCAAACTTTGGATTGAATTAAATACCGTTTTAAAATAGCGATCGTCCCGTATGGTCGGTGCTTCGTCGCCAATCGCATTTCTTGTCTGGGCAAAGGAAGAACCTCCTAATTTATAAGCATCCTTCGATAGGTTTATGTAATAGATG
>JBARCC010000125.1:0-2228 GCA_049793635.1 Maribacter sp.
GGAAACCTCAGGACAGTTGCCCCTGTTACTTAAAGTGACCCTATTCAAGGACTGGTTTGCCCTTGGAAAACTTGAAAAGACCATAAAAATCTTTGAATTCAGAAAAGTCCATGAAAACAAATATCAACTCTTCAACTTGACAATATAAAGGTTGTCCATGCTGAATTCAATGTAAGGGGCCTTGAAGTCGATTTATCAAGTTGCAGATAAGACATTTGCTATTTGAAAAAAGTTTCCGATTGTCAATGCAAATAGAATTCACGCTTGGTCATCGTCACTTTTTGGGATAGCCTCAATGGAAAACGAAGTGGATAACACATTAAACCTGCAACACCCCCATATTAAACTGCTTTTCAATCGGGGCATGGTTCGCGGCCTCGATGCCCATCGAAATCCATTTGCGCGTGTCCTTTGGGTCTATGATGGCATCGGTCCATAATCGGGAAGCTGCATAATAGGGGGATACTTGATGATCATACCGCTGCTTTATGGTTTCGAACAGTTCCTTTTCTTTCTTTTCCGTTATGGTTTCACCTTTCTTTTTTAAGGACGCTTTTTCGATTTGTAAAAGCACCTTAGCGGCAGAGTTGCCACTCATCACCGCCAGTTCGGCACTGGGCCAAGCTACGATCAACCTCGGGTCGTAGGCTTTGCCGCACATCGCATAGTTTCCCGCGCCATAGCTGTTTCCGATAACGACGGTGAATTTTGGCACGACGGAATTGCTGACCGCATTTACCATTTTTGCACCATCCTTAATAATACCGCCATGTTCACTTTTGCTTCCTACCATAAAGCCGGTGACATCCTGTAAAAATACAAGGGGAATTTTCTTTTGATTGCAATTGGCGATAAACCGGGTGGCCTTGTCCGCAGAATCGGAATAGATGACCCCACCGAACTGCATTTCCCCCTTACTGGTTTTCACCACTTTTCGTTGATTGGCGACGATACCCACGGCCCAACCATCAATACGGGCATATCCCGTTAAAATCGTTTGTCCATATCCCGCTTTATATTCTTCAAAATCGGAATCATCCACTAAACGGTTTATAATGTCCATCATATCATATTGCTCAGATCTGGACCCTGGTAAAATTCCATAAAGACCATCAGGGTTCTCTTTTGGCTTTGATGATTTCTTTCGATTGAAGCCTGCTTTCGGAAAATCACCGATTTTATCCATGATATTCTTTATGGTATCCAACGCTGCAGCATCGTCTTTTGCCTTATAGTCGGTTACCCCACTAATTTCACAATGGGTGCTGGCGCCGCCCAAGGTTTCATTATCGATACTTTCCCCAATGGCGGCTTTCACTAAATAGCTCCCTGCCAAAAATATACTGCCGGTCTTATCAACGATCAAGGCTTCATCGCTCATAATGGGCAAATAGGCTCCGCCGGCCACACAACTGCCCATTACCGCAGATATTTGGGTAATTCCCATACTGCTCATAATGGCATTGTTTCTAAATATGCGTCCGAAATGTTCCTTGTCCGGAAAAATTTCATCCTGTAAAGGAAGGTATACACCCGCACTGTCCACTAAATAGATAATGGGTAATTTATTTTCGATAGCGATCTCTTGGGCGCGAAGATTCTTCTTTGCGGTGATAGGGAACCACGCTCCGGCTTTTACCGTAGCGTCGTTTGCGACAACAATGCATTGCTTTCCTTTTACGTAGCCTATTTTAACGACTACTCCGCCTGACGGGCACCCGCCATGTTCCGAGTACATCCCATCGCCCACAAAAGCCCCGATTTCGATCTGTTCGGCTTTGGGGTCAAGCAGGTACGCTATACGCTCTCTTGCAGTCATCTTTCCTTGCGCATGCTGTTTGGCTATTTTTGCCTTTCCACCTCCTAAGTGAACCTCCGCCAGTCTGCGTTTAAGGTCAGATAATAGCAACTTATTCTTATCTTCGTTTTGGTTGAATTTTATATCCATCAGGTATTTTTTCTTATTCTTTGCTAAAGATAAGGACTTAAATTTGGGTAGGCTCAATCCATAAAAACAATACTATGATTAGATGGGGTATCGTAGGTGCCGGGAATATAGCGCATAGTTTTTCAAAAGATTTGGCATTGGTACAAGGTGGTGAATTAACGGCCGTGGCTTCCAGGGATTTGGAAAAGGCTAAACAATTTGCCGCTACCTATGGTGCACCGGTCGCTTTTGGAAGCTATCAAGAATTGTTCGAAAGTGATGCTGTCGATATTATCTACAT
>JBARCC010000126.1:0-11409 GCA_049793635.1 Maribacter sp.
GGAAAATCCTGCGAGTTTTTGGGAAAGAAGCATTACCTGCTCTTGGTATACCGTAATCCCATAGGTTTCCTTTAGATTGTCTTCCATTTCGGGAAGGTCATAGGCTATGGGTTCGTTTCCATTTTTACGGGCAATGAAACTTGGAATGTATTCCATCGGTCCTGGTCGGTACAGTGCGTTCATGGCAATAAGGTCGTCAAAGACCGAAGGCTTCAAATCCTTCATGTGCTTTTGCATTCCCGGAGATTCGTATTGAAAAATACCGACCGTATCGCCCCTTTGAAAAAGTTCGTAGGTTTTTTCATCGTCCAACGGAAAATCATCCGGCACCAAATCGATACCGTGTTTTGCCTTTACGATTTTTACGGTATCCTTTATCAGTGTCAAGGTCTTCAATCCGAGGAAATCCATCTTCAACAGTCCCGCACTTTCTACGACCGAGTTGTCAAATTGGGTCACGTACAGGTCAGAATCCTTTGCTGTGGCCACGGGTACAAAATTTGTAATATCACTTGGGGTGATGATGACCCCGCAGGCATGTATGCCCGTATTCCTGACGGAACCTTCCAACGTTCTCGCCATTTTAAGGGTCTGACCCTCCAAGTCTTCCCCGTCATATATGTTTAAAAGCTGGTGAATTTTTTCCAGATCATCGGCCCGAAATTTCTTTTTCAAATCGGCCTCGCTCTGTCCAAAGATCTTGCTCAATTTGGACATGGTAGGAATCAGCTTCGCAATGCGGTCAGCATCCCCCAAAGGCAGGTCAAGTACACGTGCCGTATCACGAATAGAAGATTTTGCGGCCATAGTGCCATAGGTGATGATCTGTGCGACTTGGTTTGCCCCGTATTTTTTAATGACATAGTCCATCACGCGGCTACGGCCCTCATCATCGAAATCGATATCGATATCGGGCATGGATACCCGGTCTGGATTTAGGAACCGCTCAAAAAGCAGATCGTATTTCAACGGGTCTATATTGGTTATTTTCAAGCAATATGCCACCACCGAACCTGCTGCGGAGCCACGTCCGGGCCCAACGGATACCTCCATATTACGTGCCTCCCTGATAAAATCTTCCGTAATCAGGAAATAACCGGGGTACCCTGAATTCTTGATGGTATCCAGCTCAAAATCGATTCTTTCCTCAATTTCAGGAGTAATTTCTGGATAGCGTTTTTTGGCACCTTCGTACGTGATATACCGCAAATACGCGTTTTCCCCACGGTTGCCACCATCTACCTTATCTTCGGCCACTTTATACGCGTCGGGGATATCGAATACCGGTAAGAGTACGTCCCTGGCCAATTCATACGATTCTATTTTATCAAGGATTTCCGAGATGTTCAGAATAGCATCCGGGAGATCCTTGAAAAGTGCTTTCATCTCCTCTTGGGACTTGAAGTAATATTCTTGGTTGGGCAGCCCGTAGCGGTATCCTCTTCCACGTCCTATCGGTGTAGCTTGTTTTTCACCATCTTTTACGCAGAGTAAAATGTCATGTGCTTCCGCATCTTCTTTTGCACAGTAGTACGTATTGTTGGTTGCCACCAATTTCACACGATGTTTCTGGGCAAACTCAAGAAGCACCTTGTTTACGCGATCCTCATCTTCCTGGCCATGGCGCATCAATTCTATGTATAAATCGTCGCCAAACTCGTTTTTCCACCATTCCAAAGCTTCCTCGGCTTGATGCTCCCCTACGTTCAACACTTTTCCGGGAACTTCGCCATAAAGGTTGCCAGTTAAGACGATAATATCTTCCTTGTAGTGTTGAATTACTTTTTTATCGATGCGGGGAACGTAATAGAAACCGTCGGTATAGGCAATCGAGGACATTTTTGCCAAGTTGTGGTACCCTTTTTTGTTTTTGGCCAACAGTACGATCTGGTACCCGTAATCCTTTACATTTTTATTGGTATGGTCTTCGCAAACGAAAAATTCACAGCCTATAATTGGCTTCAACTCCCTAGCGGTAGGAATCTCCCCTTTTTCAATGGCCTCCGCATTTTTGGCCTTAACGGATTTATTGTATTCTCCCACTTCCTTTACAAAATGAAAGGCACCCATCATGTTCGCGTGGTCGGTGATGGCGACCGCGGGCATTTCTGCATCTGCGGCAGACTTAACCAAATCCCTAACGGCGATGGTAGATTGGAGTACGGAAAATTGGGAGTGGTTATGGAGATGCGCGAATTGTGCGTCTTCCAAGGTTTTAATATTTTCCTTCAGCTCTTCTTTCGATACCCCACCGGTATCTTTGGCCCAAAGGGCATCCGCAATTTTCTTGGAAGCTTTTTTAAGATTGATGTGTTTTAGGCCGATGAGCGCGATTTCCTGCGGATTCGCCTCCGAGAAGTTTTCGAAATAATCGGGTTGAACGTCTAATTGCTCTTTTGTAAACTGTCGGTTTCGCACCAATTCCAAAAAACAACGTGTCGTTGCCTCAACATCGGCAGTGGCGTTATGTGCTTCCTCGAAGGGTTCCCCAAAAAGATATTGATGCAGTTCGGTCAATGTGGGAAGTTTGAATTTACCGCCGCGCCCACCAGGTATCTGGCATAATTTTGCGGTATGTTCTGTACAGGTATCTAAAACAGGTAGTTGCTGTAAAGGGTTTTCAATGGCTGATCGATGAAATTCCGCGCCCATGATGTTGAGGTCGAATTTTACGTTCTGCCCAACGATGAATTTGGTTTTTGACATGGCCGTGTTGAACTTCTCCAATACCTCGGAAAGTGGGATACCTCTTTGTTCGGCTAGTTCGGTGGAGATACCATGAATTTGTTCCGCATCAAAAGGGATGGTAAAGCCATCGGGTTGTACTAGATAATCTTGATGCTCCACCAAATTTCCCATGCGATCATGCAGCTGCCATGCAACTTGTATGCAACGTGGCCAGTTGTCGGTATCGGTGATGGGGGCGTCCCAGCGTTTTGGGAGTCCGGTAGTTTCAGTATCAAAGATCAAGTACATAGGTAAGAATTCTGTCGGTGGGTACATCCCGAAACAACGGGAAAGGACCAATTATATAAGGCTTGTAAAATTACGGAAAACCGCCTGCTTGAAAAATAGGAGTTGCTAGGAGTTATTAACCTTTTAGGTATAAGATTTTTTCATGAGGAAATCTTACGAAGACATCTGCAATGAAAGAGAAAGAGAGACCTTGCAAGGAACTAAAAATAAAAGAATATCCTCCGAAAATCTAAGGTAATTCTAGAAATGTGGTGTTGGTTTTCTCGGTAATTTAACCGTAATGTTTATAAGTAGGAATACAAAAAAATCATGATGATTGTAGAGGGCCGCACGTCGAACAAGCTGTTTTTGAATGGGTATATTTTTAATCCTTAAATCTGTTTCAATGTATAGAGTCTTCTCGAGCTTAGTTTGTATGTTTTGCATATCTTTTATGAATGCGCAATCCTCCATTGACATTAATGATTCTTATGCCTTTATTAACGTTGGTAGAAGTTTTACCGGCACAGGAGACTTAAATGGTTTGATCTTTGGGGTTACTTATGGAAAGTACATGGGTAAAAAGTTCAATTGGGACGCAAGTTTGGAATCTACGTTACATGACAATGAAGAAATCGATTATTTTTTCACGGATGAAAGCGGTAATTCCTTTGTCGGAAAAAGTAGATATGTCACCGGCGGTTTTCAGTTGGTAAGTACGTTAGGGTATACCTTTTCTTTGGGTAATCGTCATGAACTAGGCTTAGCGTTAGGGCCTCTTGTAAGATATCAATCCAGTTCGGTGCCTGATGCCATAGGAGTTTTTTATCCAGCCATCACAGGTTTGCCGCGACCGGTTCAAATCGTAGAATTCACCGATGCTTTTAAAACCATTTCCCTTGGGGGTACTTTTAGATTACGTTACCATTATAAGGTAAATAATGCCCTGTTCTTGGGTCTGATCGGGGGTCTTCAAACCGATACCAATGGTGATACGATAAGCTACTATTCCCTGCTATTGGGGAGACGGTTTTAGGTTGAACAAACAAAAGCCGAGCAATTATTTGCTCGGCTTTTCATATTTCGTGACCCAAATTTTAGGATACTACATTTTCAAAGATTTTAGCATTTTTCAATGCATGCTCTATTTCGTTTCGATGTCTCTTTAACATATTTTCGGTAGAGGGTGCCAATACCATATCTGAATCTTGCAATATTTCATCATATTCTTCAATACTTGCTTTTTCCCCTCGTTCTACTTCTTCCAAAATACGTTCATTGCTATTTGTGGATAATGATGTGGTCAAATTCATCCAACTTCTATGCAAATCTCCTTTGATGCTTCCGCCTTTTTCCGGTAGTTCACCAAAATTTTTGATTTCTTCCTTTAGTTCGTGTCCAAAATTATAGCGCTGTTGCACTTTATCTTCCAAAAACTTCTGGATAGATGGATTTTCAACTTTTTCCTGTGCTAATCTATATCCTTTTTCTGCATCGTATGTACGGGTTAATATATCGTTTAATCTGTTTGAAATTTTTTCTGAATACTTCATGTGTCTCTTATCATTTAAATTCATCTTCGTTATTGTCTCTCAATAACTACTCTTAATAAGATACAAGAATATCTTGTAAAACCAAGTATTTACGGGGGTTTAGCTTCAGTTTAACGATTTTTGACCACTCGTCTTAAAGCATTTAACAAACACATGCTAAAATATCTTCTTTTTGTTGATTGTGTATTACTTAAAAACAGGTATATTTGCACCCGCTTTTGATTCGGCGATGCTGACCAACTGCTAGATATTGGAGATTCTTTTTTAGGGAATTGAATGTATAGAAAATAACTTGAATTAATAATCAAGGGTCGGGCACCCTACAAATTAATGTGATATGCCAGTAAAAATTAGATTACAGAGACACGGTAAAAAAGGAAAACCATTCTATTGGGTAGTTGCGGCAGATGCAAGGGCCAAAAGAGATGGTAAATTTTTGGAGAAATTAGGGATCTACAATCCGAATACAAACCCTGCAACCATCGAACTCGACATAGATAGTTCGGTCAAATGGTTACAGAACGGAGCACAACCCACAGATACGGCCAAAGCAATTCTTTCCTATAGGGGCGTTCTTTTGAAGCATCATTTATTAGGGGGTGTTCGTAAAGGGGCGTTAACGGAAGAGCAAGCGGAGGAAAAATTCAATACTTGGGTTTCTGAGAAAGAACAAGCGATCGCAGACAAGGTAGGTGGGCTTGACAAGGTGAAGGCAGACGCAAGAGCAGCTGCCCTGAAAGCTGAAAAAGAGGTGAACGAGAAACGTGCAGCTGATGCAGCCGCAGCGTTGTTACCAGAAACACCGGAAGGAGAAGATGCATCGGAAGAAGTCGAAGCTGTTGAGGCTGCAGGTGAGCCCGAGCAAGTCGTTGAAACTGCGGAAACGCCAACGCCTGATGTTGATAATGCGGACACTACGCCCGTTGCTCCCGTGAAGGAGAAGGAAGTGATCGAAGCCAACGAAGATATGGCCGAAGCACCTTCTGTTAAGGAAGTAATGGAGAAGAGCGATGAAGAAGTAAAGCCTGCCGATACGGGTGATAAGGCATAAAGTAAGCGAACGATGCGAAAGGAAGATTGTTTCTACCTAGGTACTATCGTTTCAAAATATAGCTTTAAGGGAGAGGTGCTGGTAAAACTGGATACCGATGACCCCGAAATCTACGAAAACATGGAATCAGTATTCGTTTCTCTAGGAAACAATCTGGTTCCATTTTTTATTACGCGTTGCCGACTGCACAAATCGGACTTGTTGCGTATCGATTTTGAGGAAGTAAAAACGGAATCGGACGCGGACCGTATCATGAAATCTGGTCTCTATTTGCCCCTTACACAATTACCGAAACTTACGGGAAACAAATTTTACTACCATGAGGTCATCGGTTTTGACCTGATCGACGCTGTGCATGGAAACATCGGTACTATACAAAGTGTGAACGATACCACCGCACAGGCTTTGTTCGAAGTGCAAAAAGACGAGGCCCAATTACTGATTCCCATCAACGACGATATCATTACCAAAGTAGATCGCGAACGTAAAATCATTGAGGTAAAGACGCCCGAAGGTCTGGTAGAGCTCTACCTTGATCTGTAACACATTAAGCCATTTTTTATCCTTTCCTAGAGACTACGGTCTTTATAAAGATACATTTGTACCTGCTTCTATATTTCGTTCATTTGAGACGGGAGACAGGAGACAGGAAATATCGAAAAGGTGCGAAGGAAATCGATTCTAAACAAAAAATCCAGCGCTTTTGCGCTGGATTTATTTAAAATACGTTTCTAGTTTTAGTTTACGATGGTGAACGTTCCGGTCATCGCTGAATGAAACTGACAGTTGTAAAATAACGTGTCAGGAGCATCCATGGGCACAGTGAATGAAATAGTTCCTGTCTGGGCACCATTATTCGTGACACCACTATTATATGCATTTGCATTGGTGTTGCCTTGTACCGTCTTGATGAAAAAAGGATGACCTGATGCATTTACGGTAAACGTGTAGGTCATACCCCTGGTCAATGTCAAATCTGGATTGCTGGCATTATCAAGGTCTCCCCCGTTTAGTACATACGCCGATGTTCCCGTGTTTGTAACATCATAATTAATGGCATCGGTATTCATGGCGTCTTCATTAGCTCCAATGTTTCCTTGTGCGACCAAGGTGGCCAAATCGGCTGCACTCAAGTGAATGTTGATGTACCCGTCAACGGTCAATACATCTTGGAAACCAAATGCCGTTCCATCGTTTAAGGCTTCAACATGGGTTTTACTAATTCCCGTCGCCCCGTTTACATTGGTCAAATCAAAAATGATAGGACCTGTTTCAGAAGCACTGTTCGCATGAATATGTCCGGGATGGGAATTGCCCATTGTTGTTCCGGCCAATTCTACGATCGCTAAAGCGTTACCGTTCACTCTTTCAAAGAACGTAGCCGTACCATCGATGCCTGGTACGTCGACCGTATTCAAGGTATAGCTCTTAGAAGTCCCTGTTAATTCGTTCTGCCCAATATCGCCTTGCGCAACCAATGTTCCTAAGTCATCTGCACTCAAATGGACATTTATATATCCATCAATAGCTAAAACATCGTCATAACCAAAAGCAGTCTCATCGTTTAATGCAGCTACGTTGGTCTTGCTCATTCCGGTTGTTCCATTGACGGGGCTAAATGTGAATAAAATAGCTCCACCTTCTGCTGCACTATTCGCGTGGATATGTCCTGGATGCATTCCATCTTCAGGAGTACCTTCTAGCATTATGGTAGCCAAGGCTTCCCCGTTCACACGCTGTTCGAATGTTGCAGTACCGAATATACTTGGGTTAGCGACTGCATCTAACGTATAGGTTTTCGCAGTTCCGGTAAGTTCGTTCTGTCCTATATCTCCCTGTGCGACCAAAGTTCCCAATTCATCCGAACTCAAATGAAAGTTAATGTAACCATCTACTTCCAAAACTTCCGCATAACCAAAATCTGTACCATCTTCTAAAGCAGCCACGTTGGTTTTGCTGATGCCCGTCGCACCATTTAACGTTGTAAAACTGAAAATGATGTCCCCTCCTTCTACAGCGGTATTCGCATGAATATGTCCTGGATGCATACCATCGGCAGGCGTATTGCTCAATACTACCGTAGCGAGTGCTTCACCGTTGACCCTTTCAGAAAACGTTGCCGTACCTTCAATATCGTCGAAGGCAACACTACCTAAGGCATATACTTTCGTTGTGCCGGTCAGTTCGTTTTGTCCTATGTCCCCTTGGGCCACCAATGTGCCAAGGTCATCTGCACTTGCATGTACGTTAATATACCCATCAAATGCCAATACCTCTTCGTACGTAATCGGTGTTCCATCGTTCAAGGTGGTAAATGTAATCGAGCTCGTTCCTGTTGAACCGTCTACCGTACCTAATGTAATGGCGATATCACCACCTTCTGCGGCAGTGTTAAAATGAATGTGTGCCGGATGCATTCCTCCAGCAGGAGTGTTTTGAAGGTCGAGTTCGACGGTAATCGAATTATCGTCATTGTCAATTACTTTTGCGGTTCCCGAAATGTCTGGGTTGGCCACTGATTCTAATTGGTAGGTTTTGGAATCGCCTTGACCTATTGGAAGTATAATTCCTCCGTCATCATCGTTACTGCAAGAGGTAATCACCAATGCACCCATAATCATGGGTAGCATTAATCTCATCGTTTTTTTAAATTTCATAGTTTTTTTTTAAAAGATTTCATTTTATTTACGAAGTATTTTAAGTACGGTTTCATTCAAAACTTTAATATTTTGTTAAAATTCAAATTGCCCAGATTCCTCAAAATAACTTCATTTTAAATATAGGTGCTCTTGAACGATATCTTTAGCTTTAAAGAATTTAGTATTGACCAGTATGGTTCTGCAATGAAAATTGGAACTGATGGTGTTTTATTGGGAGCATGGGCCTCTGTAGCACATCAACCCAATTCTATTTTGGACATTGGGGCCGGAACCGGCCTTCTTGCGCTCATGCTGGCACAGCGATGTAATGCGGAACAGATCGACGCTCTTGAAATTGAGGAATCGGCTTTTGAACAATGTGTAGAAAATTTTGAGCATTCTCCGTGGGCGGACCGTTTATTCTGCTATCATTCAGGGCTAGACGAGTTTTTGGACGAAGTCGATGAGCATTATGATTTAATTATTTCGAATCCGCCATTTTATACGGAAAAAGTTTCAAGTGGCAACGATGCTCGGGATGCTGCCCGTCAAACGAGTGCATTGCCATTTAAGGAATTGTTAGAGGGTGTTGAACGGCTGCTTTCAGCGGAGGGATGTTTTTGCACAATTATCCCTTTCAAAGAGGAAATTGGTTTTATCGAACTGGCAAAAACGTTCAACCTATACCCCAAAAGGATAGTTAACGTCAGAGGGAATCCTCAAGCGGAGGTAAAAAGAAGCTTACTGGAATTGTCAAGGGAACAGGGAAAGTTGAATAGGGATGAACTCGTCATTGAGATAAAAAGACATCAGTATACGCCCGAATACATACAATTGACACGCCCGTTTTATATAAAAATGTAACGCGCAGGGTATTTACTGTTATATTTCTTTAAGTATCTTTGGTAAAAATGCCGCTATGAGACCTGATCTATTTGAAGCTCCGGATTATTACAACTTAGACGATTTATTTTCTGAAGAGCATTTACTGGTGCGGGATGCCGCCCGGCAATGGGTGAAACGGGATGTCTCTCCCATCATCGAGGAATATGCCCAAAAGGCAGAGTTCCCAAAGCAAATCATTGGCGGTCTTGCGGATATAGGCGCTTTCGGCCCGTACATCCCGGTGGAATATGGAGGTGCGGGGCTAGATCAAATCAGTTATGGTCTGATCATGCAAGAAATTGAAAGGGGCGATAGCGGGGTGCGTTCTACCGCATCGGTACAGTCTTCATTGGTCATGTACCCGATCTATACCTACGGAACGGAGGAGCAACGCAAAAAGTACTTGCCCAAATTGGCCACTGGGGAATGGATGGGGTCTTTTGGCCTTACGGAACCGAATCACGGTTCCAATCCCGGAGGGATGGAAACCAAGTATAAGGATATGGGCGACCATTACCTATTGAACGGCGCCAAGCTTTGGATCTCAAATTCTCCCTTCTGTGACATTGCCGTAGTATGGGCGAAAAACGAGGAAGGGCGTATTCACGGTCTTATCGTTGAACGCGGTATGGAAGGTTTTTCTACGCCAGAAACCCATAATAAATGGTCGTTAAGGGCATCCGCTACCGGGGAGCTTATTTTTGATAATGTAAAAGTGCCCAAAGAAAACCTACTCCCCAACAAAACCGGACTGGGTGCGCCATTGGGCTGTTTGGATTCGGCTAGGTTCGGCATTGCATGGGGGGCGATAGGCGCTGCCATGGACTGCTATGACACGGCGTTGCGCTACGCCAAAGAACGTATTCAGTTCGGAAAACCGATCGCCGCCACCCAATTACAGCAAAAGAAATTGGCAGAGATGATTACCGAAATTACCAAAGCACAATTGTTGGCTTTTCGTCTTGGGCAATTGAAAAACGAGGGTAAAGCGACCACTGCACAAATCTCAATGGCCAAGCGGAACAATGTGGATATGGCCATAAAAATAGCAAGGGAAGCCAGACAGGTTCTGGGCGGTATGGGAATCACAGGTGAATATAGCATCATGCGCCACATGATGAACCTCGAAAGTGTCATCACCTATGAAGGTACCCACGATATCCATTTATTGATTACAGGAGCCGACATCACCGGGATGCCCGCATTCCAATAATCCTATTTCTTTTTGGACCACTCCGTTTCGGTAAACGTGGGGTTGACCGTGTAGGTTTTATAAATGACATCAATGGTAGCTTCATCGGTCACCGTCGTTTCCTTAAACGGGAGTAACAACCCGTCTACCCTTTTAAAATCGGATAGGTAGGTCACTTCTTTTTCGCCTGCTTTGATGACGATGGTGGCGGCAAGGGTGTTCGTTTCCGATTGTATGATGTACCCGGTTTTTTCCTGACCAACCTCCGCACTTATCAACGCCAGGCCTTCTTCCCCTTCAATAGATTCCAAAATTTTGGTTCGATCCAACACGTCTCCCTGTAGGCCCAAAAAACCTGAAATAAAGGTGAGCCGCATTTCTTTGACACGTGCTTCAGACATTTTACGAACGCTATGCTGTTGATAGATCCATCCGGTGGTTCCTTCCAATTGCTCAATATAGGGGAACGTGGGTTCTAGGGATTCCAGCCTAATGAATTGCCGCTCAATATCCATCAGCACCTTTAGACGCATTCCGGAAATCAGGACTTCTGCCTTTAGGGTTTTCAACGCATCGATGGCCTCAGCCCCGTGTACCTTTTTTACCGATTCAAATACCTCCAAAGCTTTTAAGGGAGCGGGTTGGGTAGACGCTGCATCAGGTTGGCTAGAGGATTCTTCAGCTACAGCTTCATTTTTTTGTTGGGCTTTCATTTTTTCATAAAAAAAGATGGACCCATCGATTAGGCACAAAAAATCCTCCCCTTCGGTTTCATAGAAAAAGCTATGTTTTTTAATACTTCCGTCCTTAAAGCTTAGCGTTAAAACACTATTTTTTATCGTGTAGCTGCCGTTCGACTCGTTTTCTCTGCTAGAACCGCCACCGATATTGTCCCCACTGACCATAACACCTCCAGAACTGCTGGTGTCAAAGGTTCCATTTTCATAAAAGGTATAGCCTTCATAGCTTTGGGCACCTACATACACCATCCCCGTACCCATTCCCCCAGAACTGCTTGCACTGGAGAACGAATAATAGCCAGGCGGCACCTTGTTGGCAACCGACATTTTCACCATTTGCGCTCCTCCATAATATACGGCAACATACCCATCTTCATCTGCTTCCATGTATATC
>JBARCC010000127.1:0-3657 GCA_049793635.1 Maribacter sp.
CCTATGAGGTCACTAGGCCAAATAGGAAAGATTCCCCCGTTTTCAAGGATTCGCAAGTGTTATAAAACGAACGTGGCTGTTGCAGAACTTTTTTTGGGACTGCATCTAATCTCTAAAGTTCAAATAAGGGTATTCCCACAAAATTGAAATAGTATTATTAAACCCACCTTTTAATATACTTCTCTGATGCGAAATTATAAACTTCAATTTTCCAAAACTATTTCAAACTTTCAAAAACCCGATTTAGTTTACTTTAGACGGTCAATTAAATGAAATGGTATAACTAATCACAATATTATCTGTACTTAGCTTTGCGAAAACAAATGTCGAATCCAAGACAAACATCATTTCCTGAAAAAAACTCTATAAGTGTTCGGAAATTATTATACGATAAAGTAATGTGGGTAGCCGTTTGTTTGACCATTGTTTGACCAGAACTAAAAAAGTCGGCTTTCCCTTGTTGTAAAGGCGGAGAGACTCGAACTCTCATACCTTGCGACACTAGATCCTTAGGTCGGTGTGTCTACCAGTTGATCGCAAACTCCTTTGAAATGCAAATGTGATTTTAAAGATTCTGATGTTTAAATTTCCAACCGTTCTTGATACTCATCCATAATATGCGTAGGTAGATTTTTGATGTAAATCTCGGTTGTTTGCAATTTACTATGCCCAAGCATTTTGCTTAGTGCATTGATTGGTACATCATTAAGAATGAGATTCGTTGCCATCGAATGACGGCTGACGTAACTTGTTAGTTTTTCCTCGATATCACACAATTCAGCAATTTCTTTCAAACGTTTGTTGTAACGCTTTCTTTCCCATTGCACATCATAATATTGATCATGAAGATCTTCCCTTCGCACTATAGGGAAAATGAAATCTTCTTTTCCCTTGTCTTTCAAATAGAAATCTAAGATTGGAGATAGTTGTTGTGTGACTTTAATGTCATAAGGTCTAGCAGTCTTTTGTCTTCGATACTGAATTCGACCATCTATAATATTGCCCACTTTTAAAAAAGCCATATCGATAAATGAAATGCCGTTCATCAAATAAGAGCATAGAAAGTAATTACGTGTATGAATTAATGGGCTGTCGAACTTCAATTCCAAATCAAGAATACGCTTAATCTTATCCTTGCTAATCGCCCGCTTCGCAGTGGGCTGGGATTTTATCTTATATCTTTTAAAAGGATAATTGTCTGCTGACACGATGCCTTGATGAATTGCTTTGTTATATATGGCCCTAATCGTCCGCATGTATGTTGCCAGTCCATTAATAGTATTTCCTTTCTTCAAATGAGCGGTTTCAAACCTTGTCAGATAAGAATAGTTTATTTCTTCAAACCTTAAACTCTTCTTTCCATGAAAATTCTTTAATGCGCCCTTCGTGCTCTTGTAAGCCCTGGCATTACCAAAACGTTTGGCCTCTTCCATTTCATCAATGAGTTGTTGGGTATATTCCAAGAAGTAGATTTTTTTGTTAGTTTTGGTTATAATACGTTTCAAATCGGTTATACTCAAACTTTCCAATTGTCCATTTTCCTCCAATAAATTAATTCCGTCCCTAAGTTCGGTTTTCTTTTTGGTCAGCATATTGTTTAAACGAGGCACTGACGAAACACCTCTATATGTTCTCTTGACTTCACGATTGTTTTCACTCCAGAATTCTGGCGGCACGGCAAATCCGGTTGAAATAGCAATGGTCTTTCGATGATGGCTCAATCTGATAATAATGGGACACATGCCATCTCTTCTTTTTCGCCTGGTATCGATTGAGAGTGTTATATTGGTGTTCATAAATTGAAGATTCGAAAAATTTGCACTCAATTTGCACTCAAAATGGGGTATTAAATGGTTCTATATGAATTTATATTATTTTTAAAACTCTGATTATCAGTGTCTTTAAATGTTTTTGAGAATACATAAAACCATATTTCCGTTGCCTTCTAAGCAGACGGTCGGAGGTTCGAATCCTCCTGCGATCACTTTGAACTCCCCATGAACGGGGAGTTTTTTGTTATATGTGCCAAACCTATATACTATATTCCCAAGAAATCGATGCGTATTATGTAGGGCATACCTGTGATCATCTGGAAGAACGGCTGCGCAAACATCTATCGGACCACAAGGGATTTACCGGAAAGGCAAAAGACTGGAAGATCGTTTTCCACCAAAGGACAGAAACCAAAGGACAGGCATATTCCCTGGAAATGCGTATAAAAAAAAGAAAATCCAGAACCTACATCAAATCGCTGATCGACGGTTTTTTGTAAAAAGAATAGCGGGATAGTGCATCCCGTCCCTAGGACGGGACGGTCGGAGGTTCGAATCCTCCTGCGATCAAGACAGTTAAAGAACCGCATTTTTCAACAATGCTATGCAACGCTAAAAATTAATCCCCATCGATATCTCAAAAGAGATATGTACCATTCACCAGATACGCTACGATGTTTTAAAACGCTCGATTACGATTCTTGCTCACTTACCGCAGGTGCTTTCCATTGAACGGTTCCTATTTTTTTACTATTAGCGGCATTAATGGCAGTACCAGACCTCCGTTTATCATAAATCATCGCAAAGGTCATGATTAAACTAGTACCGATAATTACGAACAAAAGAATGCCTTGATCAAAACTAGCGATTTGCGCTTCGATTGGTATGGCGTAGAAAAGTAGCACGGTAATCAACCCCCTAGGGGCTATGAATAATTGAGGTAAGATGTCCTTTCCTACGAAAATGAATAAAAGGATAAACCGTATGACATAAATCGAAAGAATGATGAGCGAGCTGATGAGAGCAACGTCCAAATTAAAAATAGAGGTAATGGCAATACTCAACCCAAAGATGACGAAGAAAAAAGTACGCACCACGAATGCCGTTTCTCCGGTAATGGTGTGCAGTTCATGATAGATATGATGTGCCTGCCTATACCTCAGGTATTTCGAAAGTTTCCCCTTAAAAAATAATTTCATGTTCGCGATGACCAATCCGAAGATGAGGATAATGATCAATGACGACAGGTGCATTTTTTTTCCAAGTCCGTACAAAAGCAATAAGACTGCAATCAGCAGAAACAGTTTTATATGGCTCTTTATATTCTGGAAGATGAGGATAATCGCGTAACTGGCCACTAGAGCAATGACAATGGTAAGTATTAAATTGCCAAAAAAACCGACGACGCCAGCATCCTCCTCCGGGTTCAGACCACCGGTCAGGAAATAGAACATCATTATTCCGAGGATGTCGGAAAAGGTACTTTCATAAACATGAAATTCCTTTTTGTGTTCCTTAAGCCCGGTCACACTGGGAATGATAATAGCGCTCGATAGAATGGATAAAGGTGTTGCGTACAACCAGGCCGATTGCATGGTCATCTCGGGGATGAACTGATATAATATCAAAGCCGCAACCCAGGCCGATACGACTAGCCCTACGAGACCGATAACCAACGACTTTAATATAGGCATGAGTTTTTCCCTTTTTAGCTCCAACTCCAAGGCCGCCTCCAATACGATCATGATCAACCCCACAATGCCCAGCACTTCAAGGATGGGAAAGAAATCGATATTACCGACATTTGCATATTTAAGTCCGTATTGAATGCCGACCCCCAAGATGATCAGCATCAAAACCGCAGGAATATTGGTCTTGCTAGAGA
>JBARCC010000128.1:0-4521 GCA_049793635.1 Maribacter sp.
TTGCATTTTGAGCTCGATGTGTGTACCAAAACCCTTGAACCAAGGTAGGAATCATTCTACCATCTTGCGGGTTGATCAACGGAGTATTGATGTTCATCCTGCCCAATGTAAAAGCATGATTTTTCAGCGTATAGTTCAGGTAAAGTTCGCCCAGTAAAAATAGGGCATCGTTCTTTAAATCCAAACGGTCGAACAAGCCCTCCTCGTACCTGCTCACCCGACCCGTGGTAGCATCCGGAATCGTTAAATCCTGTAGGCCTACATTCGTAGCATTATAGATAGCGGCACCTAATTCAAGATTTTTAGTGGGACGGTATTTAAATTTCAAGTTTCCACCGGTAGCCAACGCCTTATAATCCGTTAAATTCCCCTTGTTGGTCGTGGCCATATAATAGGTACGCCATTGACCGGAAAACCGGGTCTTTCGATGGATGTCAAGGCTATCCTGCGCAGATACTAGCAACGGGATACCTACGAACGCCATCAAGAATTTCCACATCATTCTTATTTGGTTTTGACGATTCCGAATTCCTTTTTATAATAGTCCATCATCGGTAGAAAAGGCCCGTACTTATGCTGCTCTGGTGAAAAATCATCTGCCCATGGGCCATATGGTGTTGAAACCGGCTTCAGCTTTTTATCGGGATAATCATTTTCGGTATTCATTTTATGTGGCCGCGCAAAACTATTGATATACCCTGCCACATGGTAGGCTTCTTCGTCGGTCAATTTAGGATTATCCCAGGTAGCGACTAAATAGGGCATATTGCTTTTGATAAATTCAGCGGCCGTAATGACCCTATGCATGCCCGCACCATCGTTGAAACTATCGGCACCCCATAAAGGGGGATAGGTGTAGGTATTAACCTCCATAGGATTCAAAACGCCCTGCCCATTTTGGCCATGGCAAACCACACATTCCTTGAGATAAATCTGTTTGCCCTGATCAAGGTCGACCGCAACATCAGGCACTTCAAGCTTTGGATATCCCTTAAATTCATTTTTACGATTCTCGGGCACATCTTCGCTCAACCATCCCATATAGGCGACAATGGCCTTCAACTCCTCGGAATCCGTTGGAAGTTTTTTTCCGTTCATACTGCGCTCCATACAACCGTTGATACGGTCCTCGATAGTCCCGATTCGGTTACCACGGCCCCCAAATTGGGGAAACCGTTCCACTATTCCCACCCAAGAAGCAGATCCCGCTTGCGTACCTTGCTGTAGGTGACAATTTGCGCAGGCCAGATGATTACCGCTAAATCGTTTTGCGGGGTCGTCTGCCAAAGGACCCATGTATTTTGAAGATTCGGCAATAAGGTAATATCCTTTTTTTACCTCGTCAGGCATACCGTCAATTTGGGAAATGGGATTTTTTGGCTGCCACTGCATCGGTTCGTCTTGCTGAACACTTACTTGCAACTCCTGTATTTTAGAAGTTGGGGAATAGGTTAGCAACGCAATGTAGATTGCACCGATCAAGATGAAGACGACACTAAAGAGTCCGAATAACCGCTTTGCCAATACCCTAATTTCTTCCATAATTCTTTAAATCGGAACCAAAAAATGGTTGCTCCCACTAAAATAGACAACGAAATTAGTTATTTCCTATTCTAACACAGTAACTCGGGTTACATAGTGATAAAATATAGGGGTATCCTTTTATTCCTTTCAAAAATAACGGACATTAGCAACACCTTTACATGGATACACTTTCTGTACATTTCAAAATTAAAAATCAAGGACACATGAAAAAATCGCTTTTATTCGTAGTCGTATTAGGCTTCACACAGCTCGTTACAGCGCAAGAATGGACCACGCCCATTATCGATGGGTATGGTAAAATCAAGGACTTTAAGGAGGTTGCGATCCAACCCGATACCGCGTTGGACTATAAGCTTGTTTTTGATGTAAAGGATGAGCGTGAAATGGAGGGGGTTAATATCGGTTTTTTCAAAATTGCCCGAATGATCAACCTATTAGGCGCCGGAGGCGTTTCTTCGGACAAGATACATATTGTGGCGGCCATACATGGCGGCGCTACCTTTGCCACATTAAACGATGTAAAACATAAGCAAAAATACAAAAAAAATAATCCCAATGCCGAGCTATTGCAATTGCTGAAGGATTTTGGGGTGGAATTGTATGTTTGTGCCCAAGCGACGGCTTCTAGGGGAATTACCAAAGAGGACTTGAACCCGAATACCGAACTGGCACAATCCGCAATGTTGGTCATCGCAAATTATCAATTGGAGGGGTATGTTCTGATGCCCTAAGCATTATTTTTGCTTTGTAACCCCGGTTACAGATAGCATGAAGTTCATTTCTTAATTTTGCCATAGAAATCAAAAATTCAAGAAATGCAGATTACCCAGTTTGAAGATAAACCGTTGGCGCACTATTCGTACGCCATTTTGAGTGACCAAAAAATAGCGCTCGTTGATCCCTCACGGAATCCTGCTCCCTATTATGCATTCGCGGAAGAACACAATGCTAAAATTGTAGCCATTTTTGAAACGCATCCCCATGCCGATTTTGTGAGCAGTCACTTGCAGATCAGTACCGAAACGGGAGCTGATATATTTGTAAGTACATTAGTGGGTGCGGAATATCCACATACCCCATTCGATGATGGGGATACCCTTCACATAGGCTCCGTAACCTTTTCAGCCATCAATACCCCGGGACATTCTCCGGATAGTATTACCATTCATGCCACCAATGCGCATGATGAACATGCCGTATTTACGGGTGATACACTTTTTATCGGAGATGTAGGTAGGCCCGATCTGCGTGAAAAGGCCGGTAATATGAAGGCAAAAAGAGAAGACCTTGCCAAGGCCATGTACAAGACCATACAACATAAATTCAATGGCCTGCCCGATAAAACGGTGGTCTATCCCGCACACGGAGCAGGTTCGTTATGTGGAAAAAACATGAGTTCAGCTTCGTCTAGTACGCTGGGTAATGAACGTATGGGAAATTGGGCCTTTAAAAACCAGACCGAGGCCGAATTTTTAAAACACTTACTTTCAGACCCTCCATTTATTCCCTCTTATTTTGGATTCGATGTGGATATCAATAAAGATGGGGCCGAGCGTTTTGAAACGTCGGTAGGTGCCATTCCTTCACTGATCGGAGTTTCTTCTTTAAAAAAAGAAATACCCATTGTGGACACTAGGGACGAACGCGAATTTAAAAAAGGACATATCGCAGGATCGTTCAACATCATGGCAAGGTCTGTTGACGATAAATTCGAAACCTGGCTCGGTTCGATTATCCGACCCCATGAACCTTTCTATTTAGTTATCGATCGTTATGAGAAACGAGCGCACGTTTTAGAACGTGTCGCTAAAATCGGTTATGAAGCACAACTAACGGCACTAATCACGTTAGATAATTTAAATCTAGCAGCATTCGCAAAGTTTGATGTTACTATGTTCAGAAACAACCTAGAAGATTATACGATCATAGATATACGGAATACGAGCGAATTTGAAAGCGAGAAGTATTTTGAAAATGCCATCAATCTTCCATTGAACACCCTCAGGGAATCTATCGATACCATTCCCACATCAAAACCCATTGTAGTGCATTGTGCAGGCGGGTACCGCAGTGCAGCGGGTTCCAGCATAATCGCAAAAGAGTTGCAGGATTGCACTGTTTTGGATTTAAGTGATCACATTAATCAGTTTAAATAGATAAGTGAGCATTTGAAGCATCTATTTAAGTGCTATCTCGAAGTATGTAACCTAAGTTACAGACAGCATGCTTAGGAATACTATACTTTTGCAACGTTAAAAAAATAATATGAATTGGATATATGAACCTTGGCCATGGTATGTCGCCGGACCCTTAATTGCGCTTACCATGTTTGTACTGCTTTTTGCAGGAAAACAATTCGGGATGTCCTCTAACCTGAGAACCATGTGTTCTATAGGTGGAGCCGGTAAATTTTCAAGCTTTTTTAAATTTGATTGGAAAGCCGAACGATGGAATCTTTTAGTAGTGATCGGAGCGGTAATCGGTGGCTTTATCTCGGCTCAATATCTATCGGACAATACGGTACAAATTAATCCGGAAATTGCGCAGCAGCTTTCGGAAGATTATAATATCAATAGTGCCGGGGAAGCCTATTTGCCTCCGGAGCTATTTGCTTCACAACAGCTATCGGACCCATTTGTACTTACGATCTTAATCCTTGTGGGGTTCATGGTCGGTTTTGGAGCTCGCTACGCTGGCGGTTGCACCAGTGGCCATGCGATTTCCGGTTTAAGCAATCTACAACTGCCCTCGCTGATCGCCGTCATCGGATTTTTTATCGGTGGCCTTGTTATGGTACATCTTTTATTCCCCTTAATTTTTAGTTAGATGAAATATATAAGTTATTTGACCATCGGTATTTTCTTCGGAATCGTAATGTACAAGTCCGAGGCAGCTTCTTGGTTCCGTATTTATGAAATGTTCCAGTTTGGCTCGTTCCACATGTATGGTATCATTGGATCTGCTTTGGCCTTAGGT
>JBARCC010000129.1:0-4252 GCA_049793635.1 Maribacter sp.
ATCCGACATAAAGGGAAGGGTTGAAAACCCATCGTACTATTTCAAAAATACAGATAACCTTACCGAACTGGATAATTTGATGCTGACCCAAGGATGGACCAATTATAAATACAGTGAGAAGAAAAAGCCAAGACTTTTTAATGCTGAAAAAGGTTTGGAAATCAACGGCACTATTGAAAATATTGAAAAAGTAACCAAGAGGGATGGATCCAAGAACCACGAATATGAGCTAAATCTGCTCCTCATGGGCGAATCCACAGAAGCTTACGCACAAGAAAATGACAGTACAGGCAATTTTAGGTTTGTGTTGAACGACAGCTATGGACTCGGAAGAAAGTTTGTAATGCAGCCCTCGGATGCTAGTAATAAAATGGAGGCACCGAAGATTACGATCAAAAAGTACCAAATACCTGAAATAGACTACGAATCTGAAAACATCGTTGTTCCGGTAGATAAAATTATTGAAGATAAAATAATGCAACAGATAGAAGAGGAAATAAAACTGGATCCTTTTTTGTACGCAAATACCATAGCCCTTAATGAAGTGGAGGTAAGTGATTATAAAGTAACCCCAGAGCGAGCGGAAATGTTTGAACTGCATGGAATACCAGATGTGGTCATTGACAATAAGGAGTTGATCGAGAAACGAAAAAACTGGACACATAATCTGTACAGTTGGCTGCTTTTTAATTATCCGAATGAAATACGGGTGAGACGGGTGGGTAACGGGGATGGATTTAAAACGGACTATGTGGATACCCGCTTGCTTGGGAATGGGGTAGGATTTGAAATTGCCTATGTTTACGGTGCAGGCTTTACCTATGTCGTTATCGACGGTGCGCCTATCCAATTATATGATTACGGACTTATCGGAAACATTCCGGTAAGTGCCGTTAAAAGTGTAGAGATTTTACGAAATACAGCGACAGCCAATAGATATTTCTACGAAGTCATGGACTGTGCGCCGGTATGTCCTCCACCAGCGTTTCCGGCCATACTTGCTCTTTATACCTATTCTGGAATGGGTTTGTCCGGTGCTTTCCCGAAATCCAAAAGAACCAACCTAATTAGCGATATGGCACCTCAATACTCCCCAATACGCGAATATTATGTTCCCGAATATCATGACCCCTCAATAGTAGATTGGGATGTTCCCGACAGACGTACCTTGCTACATTGGGAGCCAAATAGTGTTACCGATAGCAACGGTCAAGCAAAAACAACTTTTTTCAATAGTGATCTTACAGGAACTATGGTGCTTATTTGTGAAGGAATTACTTTAGATGGAAACGTAGGGTATTCAGAACTGTTTTATGAAGTTATTGATCCCTAACCAACGTTAGCTAACCAAGAGCTATTTCAATACTGGAATTTGGAACTATTTAAAGCAAGGGATTTACAGTAAAAATGTATTTCCGATTCTTGAAACCCATTGAATAAAACCGTGCCATGGGCATTAAAAATAGCACCTCAAAAAACAAAGCCCCATAAACATTATGTTTACGGGGCTTTTCAGCGGAGAAAGAGGGATTCGAACCCCCGGAGGTGTGACCCTCAACAGTTTTCAAGACTGCCGCATTCGACCACTCTGCCATTTCTCCAAGTGTCTCATCAGGTATTTCCTGAATGCGGGTGCAAATATATAACCCTTTTCTTAGCTTTTAAAGTCTTTTACTGATTTATTTTACGTCGTTAAACGTACTATTTTTACAGCCTGCTTAAACATGTAATATGTACTGTTTTCAATACTATTGTCGATGAAAAATCCATTAATCAGTATTCTAATTCCCTTTAAAAATGTAGACGCCTTTTTTGAGGAATGCTTGGGTTCCATCCAACATCAGGAATACAAAAACTGGGAAGTCATTGCGGTAAATGACCATTCTACGGATACTAGTCTCAACATCGCCCAGCAGTTCTCCAAAAACGATTCCCGCTTTAAAATACTGACCAACCAAGATGCTGGTATCATTACCGCACTTCGAAAAGCCTACACCTATAGCAATGGTAATTATATTACACGAATGGATGCTGACGATATAATGACCAAAAATCGGCTTAGCACCATGATTAACGCATTATTGGAAGAAGGTAAAGGCACTCTTGCTATAGGTCAAGTACACTATTTTTCGGAACATGGGGTCAATGAGGGGTATAGGAAGTATGAACGCTGGTTGAACCGTTTAACGGCAGCGGGAAGTAATTTCAAGGAAATTTACAAGGAATGTGTGATTCCCTCACCCTGCTGGATGGTGCATAGAAACGATTTTGATGCCTGTAACGGTTTTGATGAAGACCGGTATCCCGAAGACTACGACTTGGCCTTTCGATTTTATGAACAGGGTCTGCGATGCATCCCTTGTTCTGAAACACTTCATCATTGGAGAGATTACCAAACCCGTACGTCCCGAACCAGCGAACACTACGCTCAAAATTATTTTTTAGAGTTAAAATTATATTACTTTCTAAAACTGGAACATGATCCCTCAAAAACAATTGTGGTTTGGGGCGCAGGAAAAAAAGGAAAGCAAATTGCAAAATCGTTAGTGGACAAAAAAATGGATTTTAAATGGATCTGTAATAATCCCAACAAAATTGGGAAAGATATTTACAGCACCCGTCTACGTCATTATAGTGAGCTGGAACACACTGCTAAATCATTGACCATTATCACGGTGGCGAACGAAGACGAACAAAAGTCAATACGTTCGTATTTGCAGAAAATTGGAAAAATAGCTGCGCAGGATTTCTATTTTTTCTGTTAATACCGCCCCTTTAACGCTATACCCCATCCTTTAAAAAATCAAGTACATTGCAAAACTGCTTATCTTTAAATAATTATCTTTGCGTAATCAAAAATAGGAATGCAATTTAAATATCCGGAAATTCTTTGGGGTCTTTTTCTTCTACTCATTCCTATCATCATTCATTTATTTCAGTTACGTCGCTTTAAAAAAACACCTTTTACCAACGTAAAGTTCTTAAAACTCGTTGATTCGGAATCCCGGAAAAGTAGTACGCTGAAAAAATGGCTCTTGTTGCTCACACGCCTAGGTCTTTTGAGCGCTTTGGTCTTTGCGTTTGCACAGCCTTTTTTGGCCAATACTACTGCCTTACGGACCAAGGAAACCGTTTTTTACCTAGATAATTCCTTTAGCATGAATGGGCAGACCGATGATGGAAATCGGTTCGATAATCTAATACAGGATTTTATCCAACACATTCCTTCTGACCAAAAATTCACCCTGTTCACGAATACAACTGCGTATAAGGATGTTGAGATCATCGATATACAAGATGAACTACTTTCGCTAACCACTACTTCGCAACAATTGAAAATTCCTGAGATTGTATTGAAAGGAAACTCTTATTTTTCAGGAAAGGAGGGAGTATTTAAGCAGCTCGCGATCATCTCCGATTTTCAATCGCAAATGGGAAACATTGCGATGGACACCATTGCAGACCTCACTATACATTATGTAAAACCAGACGGAAATCAAATTAAGAACACATCAATCGATTCGGTTTATATTCGTAAAAACACGAATGATCTTGTTGAAGTCGTTGCGTTGCTTTCCACAAATACCGATGACGAAAGCATCGCGGTCTCTTTGCTCAACGGCAGTAGGCTCATCGCCAAGACCGCCGCTAAATTTGATGCCAGCCGAAAGGCTGAGGTATTGTTTACGGTCAACGCCCAAGAAGAGGTATTGGGAAAAGTTGCCATTACCGATATTGGCTTGGACTATGACAATCAGTTCTATTTTAATATTGACAAAAAACCGAAGATTAAAGTATTGAGTATCGGTACGGATTCCTCAAATTATCTCGAACGCATATTCTCAGAAGATGAATTCGAATTTACGGGCAGCACCTTGAGTCAGTTGAACTATGGGAGTCTTGAAAATCAAAATTTCGTGGTACTGAACGAGCTACAAGAAATGCCAACTTCTTTGGTGACCTCCCTCAAATCGTTTGTAGAAAAAGGCGGTGGTTTCGTGCTTATCCCGGCGAGGGAGGCTAATCTTGAATCGTATAATCAGCTTACTTCGGGTTTCGGTCAAATTAGGTATGAAAATGCCGTCGTCCAGAACGTTTCCATTTCTACCATTAACACTGGTCCTCCTTTATATTCGAACGTATTCGACAAACAGGTGGGGGATTTTCAATTTCCTACGGTAAAGGAATATTATACAATACGTTCCAGAGAACCTGTGGCTATTGAATTTCAGAACAAACTGCCGTTTTTGAC
>JBARCC010000130.1:0-3046 GCA_049793635.1 Maribacter sp.
GTCTAGCTGACAGTGTATTTTGGTATGATTTGAGTAGTTTTTAAAAATTAAAGCCCTGACAATCAGGGCTTTAATTTAAATTCGTCGGGGTTGCAGGATTCGAACCTGCGACCTCCGCGTCCCAAACGCGGCGCGATAACCGGGCTACGCTACACCCCGAACTGGTTATCAATAAAATTCTGCCTTCTCACGCAGAATGTAGCGGAGAGACAGGGATTCGAACCCTGGGTACCCTTTTGGGGTACGACGATTTAGCAAACCGTTCCTTTCGGCCACTCAGGCACCTCTCCTAGATTTTTTATGAACTTTTGCTTTATTAAGCGGATGCAAATGTAGCTGTATAAGCCGTCTTAAACAACTATTTTTTTATCTTTTTTAGAATAAACAAGTAGAGCACTGCTACTCAGGATACTCAACGCGCAAATGGTAGATATTCGTTAGTTTTTGTTTGAAAATTTTCTTGATGATCTCTATTTCCTTAAACGTAATATCGGCATTCAAAAATTGGCCCACCTTCATTTGACCAGAGATGATTTTATCGACAAAGGCATCGATGATTAGAAACGTGGGGTCTTTTAGACTTTTCGAAGCTGCTTCGACAGAATCTGCCATCATTAAAATGGCCGTTTCCCTGGAAAATGGTAGTGGCCCCGGATACCTAAAATCAGCCTCGTTCACTTCCTCTCCCAAGTCTTTTTGTTTTTTATAAAAGTAATAGACCAAGGTTGTTCCATGATGTGATCGTATAAAATCTATAATTCGGTCAGGGATATTATTTTTCCGTGCGATTTCAATTCCTTTGATGACATGATCGATGATGATTCGAGCGCTGTCCTTAGGACTTAACTCATCATGCGGATTTACATTCGTAATCTGGTTTTCAGTGAAAAATGTCGGATCGTTCATTTTACCGATATCATGATATAGTGCTCCCACACGAACCAGCATCGCATTCGCACCTATTTCGTTTGCCGCCGCTTCCGCCAAGTTTGCTACTTGCAATGAATGATGAAAAGTACCCGGAGCCTTATTGGACAATTCTTTCAGTAATTTAGAATTGGTATCTGACAATTCTAAAAGCGAGACATCGGAGACCAATCCGAAGACCTTTTCATAGATATATATAAGGGGTTGGACAAACAGCGTAATCATTCCGTTCAATAGAAAAAGACCTAAGGTATACCATTCGATATCGCTTAGATCGCCTTCGTGAATGGTATGAAAGGCTAAGTATCCAATGACATAAATAAGCGTTATTTGACCAACACTTACAAACAAATTAGCCCTTTTGTATAATTCCGATACCGTTAGTATGGTGACGATACCCGCAATGATCTGCAAAAAGATATATTCGAAACTATTGGGCACCACAAATCCTAATATCAACACGGCGAGAACGTGTACAAAAAGGCCTAAACGCGCATCAAAAAAGGTCTTTAAAATTAAGGGTAGGATGCAGAGCGGTACCACAAAAACCAGCTGGTCATTATATTTTACGACCATTGTCGTTAAAAATACCATGAGCAGGATATTGAAGAATATAAAGGTTATTTTGATATTGTTATCATACACTACACGTCTATACTTTTTCAAAAAAAGATACAGCATAATCAGTACGAGTGCGACCAATACGGTGTAGCCGATCAAAATGTAGTAATAGTTGTTGGCAGTCCATAATTCGGACTCATATTCTCCCTTGAGTGACTCTAGAATTTTGAGATTTTCAGCCTCTACAACTTCGCCTTTGGCAATGATCAACCTCCCTTGATCCACAGTACCCCGCGTGTAAGAAAGCTTTGACAAGGCCTCTTCCCTTGCTTTCTGGGTTAAATTGTTATCAAAACTCACATTGGGTGTGATCAGGTCGAAAAACAAAGACTGAATTTCATTTTTGAAAACAGACAGGTTATTCTTGGCCAGCACATCGCCAACGAGCTGATTGATTTCGTTGACCCTTAAAAAATCAGAAACCCTTACTTTTTGGGCCTCATTGTCCTTTACTAAGTAGATAAAATTACGCTGTACCTGTTTTCCGTTATTCTGAAGAATACCCCTTGTATATATATAATCTAAAATTGCCTTTGAAAAAGACCGTAACCTATTCTTTTGTGAAGTTCTGAGTCCGGTACCCTCCCATTTATCTTCGAAAGCGTCGTCGAATTTATCCTTGACCGTTTCCGCTACTTTTTGGTCATATCTAAAGTAAGGTAATTGATTACTTTCAATGACCTGTTTCTCCTTCGCTATTTCCGAATCTGTTTTTTTTATCGAAAAATCGAACGGCGCATAGAGGTTCTCGTACTGCCATGGCTTGCCTTTTTGGAACTCATATTTAAACTTCCCCCCCTTTGGTAAGAAAAAGACAATGAACGCTACCGCCACTACGTAGAGGATGTATTTAAAAATGAGCGATTGCTTTTTGTACAGATTGTCCAAAGATGAAGATTAAAGAATTCGTTTTCAAAAATAGAAAATATAAAACTGATAATCAGTAATTGAGTTCAATACCCAACAGGTTGCTAAAGATTTTAGTAATTTCGTGACGCTAAATGTTAGAGGTATGAAAGAGGTTGTTATTGTTTCGGCGGTGCGAACACCCATAGGGAGTTTTATGGGAGCATTATCTACTGTACCCGCCCCTCGGTTAGGGGCGATTGCTATAGAAGCTGCCCTAAAGAAAATCAAATTGGACCCCAGTCTTGTAAACGAAGTACTTATGGGAAATGTGGTACAAGCGGGAACCGGGCAGGCGCCGGCCAGACAAGCGGCGATTTTTGCCGGTATTCCGAACACGGTACCTTGTACCACCATAAACAAAGTGTGCGCTTCAGGAATGAAGGCCATCATGCAGGGGGCCCAAGCCATCGCTTTGGGGGATGCCGAAATTGTGGTGGCCGGAGGTATGGAAAACATGAGCATGATCCCACATTATGCCTACATGCGGACGCCAACAAAATTCGGTTCTGCTAACTTGATCGATGGCATGCAGAAGGATGGCCTCGTAGATGCCTACGATCAAAATGCAATGGGTGTCTGTGCCGATGCT
>JBARCC010000131.1:0-3035 GCA_049793635.1 Maribacter sp.
ATTACCGGCGTATGATGTGTGGGAATATGGTGCCGCCGATTTGGTAGCCCTTTTAATGTCCAAATTATAATGAGGATTACCCAAGTTTCGTTTGAACGCCATGATTTAAAATTATCGGATCCGTACACCATCGCCTATGAGACCATAGACCGTACCTCGAATTTCATTCTTAAGATCGAGACCGACGGCAAATGGGTGGGGTATGGGTGCGCGGCACCCGATGCGGTGGTCACCAACGAACGGCCAGATGAGGTTGAGGAAGTCATCAAAACGATCATCATCCCGTACTTGCGAGGGAAAGATCCGTTTACCTATGCGCTTTTACTTGTAGAGTTAAAAGCGTTGTTGGGTAAAAAATCATCTTCCTTGGCCATGGTGGACTTGGCACTTTTCGATGTAATATCCAAAAAGGCGGAGGTTCCCCTGTATCAATTTTTAGGAGGGTATCGAACCAGTATCCCCACTAGCATTACCATAGGCATTATGGGCTTGCAGGAAACCATGGAGTACGCCGACAATTTTGTGGACCAAGGCTTTCAGGTGCTTAAGATAAAGGGAGGTACCGATGTGCAAGAGGATATCGAGAAAATGACGGCGATCCATGCCAAATACCCAAGGGTTAAACTGCGTTTTGATGGGAACCAAGGGTACTCTGTTAAAGAATCGATTGCCTTTGTAAGGGCAACGGCCGCGATTGGCATCGAAATCTTCGAACAGCCCACTAAAATTGAATCCGAAGAGCGATTGGGAGAGGTAACCGGTCAAGTGCATATTCCTGTGATGGCAGATGAAAGTTTGAAAACCCTTACCGATGCCTTCCGGTTGGCGCAGAACGAGCGGGTAGACATGGTCAATATTAAACTGCAAAAAGTAGGGGGCATTATGGTGGGCATGCACATCAATTCGGTGGCGAAGGCGGCCAATTTAGATGCCATGGTCGGCTGTATCGACGAATGTGCCTTGGGCATTTCGGCAGGGCTGCACTTTACACTATCGCGACCCAATACTGTGTACGCGGATTTGGACGGACATCTGGATATTATCGATGATCCGTTCCAAAACATTTTCACCTTGGAAAAGGGGATTCTCTATCCATCGGATAAGCATGGGTTGGGATATTCGGAATAGTACGTTTAATTTTAAATCATTACCGGGATGTATCTTGCACTTCTTGCCGTTTTTGTAATCGGGTATTTGTTCATTGCCCTAGAGCATACCGTTAAAATTGATAAAGCTGCAACGGCCTTGCTTACAGGTACCTTGTGTTGGGTGCTTTTTATTTTGGGGAGGGATAGTTTTTTGGCCAGTGTGGACGGGGAGGAAGCCATCGCATTCGTAAACGAGGGCTTGAAGGAAAACTTGGGTGAAATTGCCGAGATTCTATTTTTTCTGTTGGGGGCGATGACCATCGTTGAGATTATCGATGCCCATGAGGGGTTTAGTGTCATTACCGACCGCATCACCACCACGAATCGGGTGAAACTACTATGGATTCTGTGTTTATTGACCTTCTTTCTCTCTGCAGCGTTGGATAATTTGACCACGGCAATCGTAATGTCGGCCCTCTTGAGAAAATTGATCAGTGAACGAAAAGACCTTTGGCTGTTTGCAGGATTATTGATCATTGCAGCGAATGCCGGCGGGGCGTGGTCTCCCATCGGTGATGTAACGACCATCATGTTATGGATCGGGGGACAGGTGACCGCGATGAATATCATTTCCGAGATTTTTCTACCTAGTGTGGTTTGCCTTTTGGTCCCCTTGGGAATCACTTCGTTGAGGTTAAAGGGAACTATTTCGACGATACAGGAACCCCAATTTGAGGGTGCGCACCATACAACGATCAGCAATTTCGACAAAAAGTTCGTTTTTGCACTGGGGATAGGCGCCTTGCTCTTTGTACCCATTTTTAAAACCCTTACGCATTTACCTCCATTTATGGGTATTCTTTTAGGGTTGAGCGTTATATGGATTACGACCGAGTTGCTGCACCGCAATAAAAGTATGGAGCAAAGGCGAATACTTTCTATTTCAAAGGTATTGCAACGGATCGATACCCCGAGTATTCTATTTTTTCTTGGGATTTTGACGGCGGTCGGTGCGCTGCAATCTGCAGGCCACTTAGCGGATATGTCGCGTTTACTTGATGCAAACTTCAATAGTATTTATGCCATTAACGCCATTATAGGCGTACTTTCATCCATTGTCGACAATGTACCTTTGGTTGCCGGTACGATGGGCATGTACACGTTGGAGACGTATCCTACGGACGATAATTTTTGGGAATTATTGGCCTTGTGCGCCGGTACGGGTGGCAGTATTCTCATCATCGGTTCGGCCGCAGGTGTGGCCATCATGGGGATTCTAAAAATCGATTTTATGTGGTACCTAAAACATATTTCCCTTTTAGCCTTTTTGGGCTACGTTGCCGGTATACTCACCTTTATGCTCATCAATTAAAATCAATCATCACCGATTTGTTCGATAAGGTTGGCGATCAAGGCCGTCCATCCTGTTTGGTGCGATGCGCCTAAGCCCCTTCCGTTTTCTCCGTGAAAATATTCGTAGAACAGGATAAGTTCCTTAAAATGTTCATCTTGGTAGGTATCCTGATGCAATAGGTTGACTGGGCGATTACCCTGTTCGTCCCTTTCGAACATGGCGATGAGGCGCTTGCTGAGTTCAATACTCACTTCTTCAAGGTTGAGGGTGCGCTTGTTCCCTTTGGGATATTCGAACAAGAATTCCTGCCCGCAGTAACTATGGTATTCCCGTAAGGCCTGTATGAACAGATAGTTCATAGGTATCCAAATGGGACCACGCCAATTCGAATTTCCTCCAAAGAGGGATACCGTTGATTCTGCCGGTTCGTAATTAATGGTATAGTCTACCCCCTCGATCTGAATTTTATAGGGATCTTTGTGTATTTTGGAAAGGGAGCGTATGCCGTACGGACTCAGAAATTCATTTTCATCCAATAGGGTACTGACCAATTTTTGCATCCGATCTTTTGGGACTAAGGATAGAAGAAGGTC
>JBARCC010000132.1:0-2061 GCA_049793635.1 Maribacter sp.
CCGTAGGGGTGACCACACGGGTCAACAGTTTGCAATTTGTGAAGAACGGGACCGCACTTTTCGTAGGCGGTAATTTTACTACTGCCGGGAACCAAAACTCCAATAATATTGCCCTTTGGTCACCGACTTCATGCCCACAGGATCGCATCACTCCCGAGTATCGGGTAAACGGGGTGTGGCAGAGCGGTCTGAATACGCTTACCGTAGAGGAAGGCGATGCGGTAGTGCTCAGTATTCTACAAAACGAAATGACCTTTACCATTACCCTTCCCAACGAGACTGCCGTTAATAACGATTTTTCATTGGGCAACGTGACGGCAGCCCAAGCGGGCACCTACATTTTTACAACAGCAGAAGGATGTTCCGAAGCGTTTACACTTATCGTTAAAACGGCAGCGGATGCAGACGATGATAACGATGGTGTACCCAATGGTTCGGATAATTGCCCCGATACCCCCGCAAATACCGCAGTGGACTCCAATGGATGCACCGCCGACAATGCGTATACCCTCTCCTCTCAAGGTACCTCGTGCATTGGTAGCGATAATGGGAGTATCGATATTGTCGCAAGCGCAACCGGTAGTTACCTGGCTACCTTGAACAATGCTGTTTTGCAGGATTCCTTTACATTTACGCAGTCGCTGACCATTCCCGATTTACCCGTAGGCCTCTATGATCTTTGCATCAGTTCAACCGCAGCGCCGGAGAACAGCAGTTGCTATAAAGTGGCGATTACCGAGCCTGCACCCTTAGAGGTGCAGATGGCATTAAACGCATTGACGAATAGCGTCACCTTAACGATGAAGGGTGCTGAAAGCTACACCATAGAGATCAATGGCGAAAAAACATCTACCGGTGCGAGTGAAGTGACCTTACCGCTGTCGCAAGATATCAATCTTATAAAAGTAAGCGCCGATAAGGCTTGTTTGGGAACTTATGAGGAAACCATTGTTTTAGAAAACACGCCCCTTATCTATCCAAATCCAATCAGCGATGTGGTTACGGTCGATGTATCTACCTTGACGGGTACTTGGGTAGAAATTGCACTGTATTCGGAACTGGGTAGTTTGATTGAACATCATACGCATCAGCGGGAAGAATCTTCCGTCACCCTAAATACCACTAGTTTAGCTTCTGGAATGTATATATTGAGGTTGACCAATGCGTTTATGGATAAATCCTTTAAAATCGTGAAACCGTGAAAAAAAGTGGATGTTTACTGTTATTGACAACGCTCCTTCTTTCATGCGGTGCTGATTTGGACATCGTTGAACGAAATGGTGCCAATAGTGGGTTGAATCTTGTGTTCCCGGAAAACAATTCTGAATGTACCGAAGGGATATCGATTTCAGAAACCCAAAGCGAACTCGTATTCGTATGGACCGATGAAAATACTACCGGACCGTATATCGTGCATCTCACTAACAGCGTTACCTCCCAGAAACAACAGATAGTCAGTGATTCTACCGCATTCGCCATCCGTTTAAATAGGGCTACTCCATATGCTTGGTATGTTTCGAAGGCAGATGGTTCGGAAAGTGAAGTTTGGGTATTCTATAATGAAGGTCCGGGGTTGGAATCCTTTGTCCCTTTTCCGGCAACGGCAATTTCCCCGGTCTCGGGTGCTACTATTTCCCAGAACAGTACGTCTGTGAACCTTATTTGGGATGCTGAGGATGTAGATGGTGACATCGTAGGGTACGACCTCTATTTCGGTGAAGACAACGAACCACCGTTATTAGCGGAGAATATTGAAATCAAAAGATATAACAACGTTCCCGTTACGGCAGGGAAAACGTTCTACTGGAAAATAGTCGTTAGAGACGCATTGGGCAATGAATCTATTTCTTCGGTCTTCAGTTTTACCGTAGGATAATCAGTGTACGTGCCTATTCAAGGTATTGTATTGCAAACCGTTGGTGCTTTCAAAATAACGATGTACAACACCCCAAAGGTCTCAAAGACCTTTGGGGTCTAGCTAACACATGCTGTGCGGACACTATGAAAAAACACTCTATATTTCTCCATCCCCTAACTATCAAGCACTCTTTTTAGTGATTT
>JBARCC010000133.1:0-5517 GCA_049793635.1 Maribacter sp.
ATGTACTGCTTTTTAGTGGACACCACAGGACAGCGGCCATTTCGCTATACAAAAGCTTGGGATTTACTTTGAAAGAAAGCGGATTGTATGTAAAAAATATATAAAGTAATACTTTACCTAAACTTTCTTAACGTGCTTTAGTTGATTCTTCAACTCCTCCATAGATTCCTGTAATTGGCGTAGTAGTCCATTATCGGTTGTGGCATCTACGTTAAAGGTAATCTTACTACTTACCTCCCATATTTCTTGGATTTGAAAGGGTTTGATATCGTAAGGCGGATAGGTTTCATTCAGAGAGACCAAGGTAATGTTGTTCGAATTCGGACGTTTTTCGATTTTCTTCACCATGATAGAATCCTGTAAAACCACCACATACATTTTATTGGCACTCACATAGTCTATATGTTCGATGGCCCTTGCCAAAACCCATTCCCCTTGCTGTAGGTTCGGCAACATACTATCCCCTTCTACTTGAAAACCACGGTAGGTGGCATTTCTAAATTCAGGGATAGGCAAGTCAAATGCAGGTAACTGTTGGTACCAACTGGTATCTGAAATATTCTGTGGATAACCCGCCGCCGCTTTCGCATTTACCAGTACCATATTGTCTCGGTTGGCCGAGTCTACTGTAACTACTTTGGGGATTACACTGGTTTTGGAGGTTTCCAAATATTGCTCCTCGCTTTCCCCAAAAAGCCAAAGGGGATTTATCTTGAACTGTTTCAGCAGTTCCAACACAATTTTGCCGGAGAGTTTGGTACGACCCCTTTCAATATCTGCCGTGGTATTCGATACCCCCAAAAGGGAAGCAAAATCCGCTTGGGTAAATCCCAGTTCCCTTCGTACATCAATAAATCGCTTTAAGGTCAGTTCGTTTTCCATAACACATATTTCTAATCGACCGGAAGGATGTCCTCAATCTTTCGTAAATATACTACTTATGGATTATTTCCAAAATATTTTTTGGATTATTTCCATAATTAGGAATATATCCATATTTTTGGATTAATTACAAGACCATGGATTTCGATAGAATAAAAGAGAAATTGAACATTTTGGCCGATGCCGCCAAATATGACGTATCCTGCTCTAGTAGCGGTAGCAGCCGTAAAAATAAGGATAAGGGGTTGGGCGATACAGGGAATGGCATATGTCATACCTATACCGAGGATGGCCGGTGTGTATCCCTCCTTAAAATTCTGCTTACCAATCATTGTATTTTCGATTGTGCCTACTGTGTTACCCGAAAAAGCAATGATATTCAACGGGCCGCCTTTAAAATACAGGAGGTGGTCGATCTTACCATCAACTTTTACCGACGAAATTACATCGAAGGGCTTTTTCTGAGCTCCGGAATCTTTAAAAGCGCAGATTATACGATGGAAAGATTGATAGCGGTAGCTAAAAAATTGAGGAATGAAGAACATTTTAATGGGTACATCCATCTAAAATCCATTCCTGGGGCTAGTGACGAGCTGATGTATGAGGCTGGGTTGTATGCCGATCGGTTATCGGTGAACATTGAGATTCCTACCATTTCAGGGCTTCGACTGTTGGCACCCGATAAGAAACATGAGGACTTCATAAAGCCCATGCTCAAAGTGAAGAATGAAATTATAAGATATAGCGAGGAACGAAAAATCATAAAATCGACCGTAAAATACGCCCCAGCCGGTCAGAGTACCCAAATGATTGTGGGTGCCACGGGCGAAAGCGACAAGGATATCATATACTCGGCCACCCATTTTTATACCAAGTATAATATGAAGAGGGTCTATTACTCTGGGTATGTACCCATTTCCACTGATGATCGCTTACCCTCCTTAGGTTCGGAAGTTCCCATTTTACGGGAAAATAGATTGTATCAGACCGATTGGCTACTTCGGTTTTACGGGTTTAATGTAAGTGAACTGTTAGACGCCGAACATCCAAACCTAGATATGGACATAGACCCTAAACTGATGTGGGCCTTACGGAATTTAAACCATTTTCCAGTGGACATCAATAAAGCCGATGTCCGTTTGCTGGCACGAATACCTGGTATTGGAATGGGTTCTGTGCATAAGATCATCAAAGCAAGGGCTTTTAGAAATTTACATTGGGACCATCTCAAGAAAATCGGGGTAGCGCTCAATCGGGCAAAGTACTTTATCATTTGCAGCTCGAACGATTGGGAACGCAGAGATCTGGATGCACCCCGCATAAAAAGTATGATTATACAGTCCTCAAAAGGGAAATTCAAAAAATACCAGCACAACCAATTATCCTTGTTTCATTAAAATAAACCTATGGAAAATACCTTAAAGACCTACCGTTATGCATCTTTTACAAAGGCGATGGAACATAGCAGAACCAAAATATTGAGCCTTGGCTATACGGTGGTGAACGTTAAACGTAAGGTAAAAAAACGGTTACATCGAATGGCGAGATTGATTATCGGCTCTAACTTTTAAAAACAATATCCATGAACGCTTCAAAGACCCTTATTTACGACGGTAGTTTTAATGGCTTTCTAACCGCAGTTTTTGTTGGTTTCGAACAAAAACTACACCATGCAGATATTCAACGTAATGGCATGGTACAGAACGGTTTGTTCGCCGACACTGAAACCATATTCACGAATATCGACAAAGCCCAACGGGTATGGAACGGAGTTCGAAACAAGAGTGCTACCGCCATCAAGCATATTTATTTCGCATATTTAAGCGAACAAAAACATATCGATGCCCTACTCTATCATTATATTCAGAAATTGATGGGGTCGAACTTGAATAACTCCCAAAACTTTGCCGATGATTGTATCTTAAAAATAGAGCAACTAGCGCATAAAGTGGGTCGTGAAAAGCACCGAATGGAAGCCTTTGTAAGGTTCCAATTGACCAAAGATGACGTATATTTTGCCAATATAGAACCCGATTACGATGTATTGCCGTTGATTTCAAAACATTTTAAAAACCGCTATGCCGACCAACAGTGGATTATTTATGATGTGAAGCGCAACTATGGACTATATTATGATTTAAAGGGCGTTGAAATCATTGCTCTGGACTTGAAAGGATTTCATGTCAATAGTTTGAAAAAAAGCAGTGTGTTTACCGATGCGGAATATCAGTACCAAGACCTTTGGAGCAATTACTTCAAAAGTACAACGATCAAGTTACGCATCAACCCTAAATTGCATACCCAACACGTTCCCAAGCGGTATTGGAAATACCTATCTGAGAAAAAGGAAGCGGTATAAGTTGTAAAAGTCCCTTATACGATTTAAACGCTTTTTCAATTGAGATGTGATTATCTGTTTTCAAAGGGGTAGCTTTATACCATAGTTAACGCCATGTAAAATGTTACTATTCCTATTGGAAAGTGTAGTTCTGTTTTTGTATTTTGGAAGTTCATAGCACGTACTTAGGTTTTGGCAGTACCGCTAACACACGTAAACCATTTGGCATCTAAGCACTATTAAAAAATTTGAAACTGACTATATCTGAGGCAAGCCATAGGGGTATTTGCCAGTTTCATTTTGGCAAGCTAAATACATCGCATTTTGGCCGAAGGGACCTAGAACCGTCCAGAAAGCGTACAGGAATCTATTTTGCCTCCCCCGAAACTGCAAAATGCTGTTCCGAACTTGTGCATTCCTCTCACTACGCTCATCGGATGCAAGAGGAGAGATGCATCGAAAACCCCGACCAGGGCCGTAGGTGAATTAGTTAGATTAAAGTCATCAGAAACGAATGAATTACATTATTGAAAATGAAAAATTAACACTTCAGTATATTCAAGGAAACGGCGCTTGGACGTATCAATTGATTATCCCTAATACAAAAAATATAAAAGGAAAATGGGGAGATTTAAAAGTTTCAGGAACAATAGATGGTTTTGAAATAAAGCATAGGAATTTAGGACCAGTCAAAAACTCGGACAAAAAAATATCCATAAATTCAGAGATTAGAAACGCAATACATAAAGAGGGCGGCGATACTGTAATTGTAACGCTGTATCTTGAAAATCAAATTAAAAAAAATGACCGCTCAGAAATTTTGGAATGTTTTAGAGATGCACAAGTTTTACATATTTTCAAGAGATTGAACAGGATCGAACAGGCGGAAATGCTAAACGAAATCTTCACTGCGGCAACGGATGTACATAAAGCGGATAAAATAATTCAGGTAATCAAAGTGCTTGAGGGTAAAGTATGATAAAATAGCTTTTACATGATGCAACTTCAAAGACGTTCAGCTAACGCAACACATAAAACCGCACAGGTCTGCTCCCGAATGAAAACCTTGTTTCTGAGTATATTATTTTTCAACCTTCATCTTTGCTTTTCACAAACGGGGATAGAACAAATTCAATTATCCAAAAGCGCCCTAGAGTTGATTTCACAAAAAGTGGATTATGACCCAAGCTATTTTTCGATTGATTATCCCAATGGCGACGTCCCCAGCGACAAAGGCGTGTGCACAGATGTGGTCATTCGTGCTTATCGAAAAATAGGTATCGATTTGCAGAAAAACGTCCATGAGGACATGAAAGCCAACTTCGGGGCTTATCCTAAAATTTGGGGGCTTACCACAACCGATAAAAATATCGACCATCGAAGAGTTCCGAATCTTATGACCTATTTTGAGCGAAAAGGTGCGGAACAACCTGTTTCGGACAATGCACAAGATTATGTGCCGGGAGACCTTGTCTGTTGGAACTTACGGGGTGCAATAACACATATCGGGATTGTTGTCGATAGAAAATCAAATGATGGAAAACAAAATTTAATTGTCCATAACATTGGTGGAGGACAAGTGTTAGCAAACTGTCTGTTCGATTATAAAATTATTGGCCATTATCGGTATCCAAAATAAAATACACCTGCTAAAGAAACCTTTGCGTGTTATGGGGCCAAGTCATTGCAACTTATCCCGGAAAGCGCTGTAGTGGTTTTATAAAAGAAAGTCGCGTCCTTTAAGGCAGTACCCCGATTCCGCTCTGGTAACGGATAGAAACAAAAGATTTCTTTACTTGTTCGATGTATACTGCTGCTACATAGGTAATGATTTGAACCCATTTTTAATGAATATAATGATGGGTATCGCTATCTTTTCAACATTGTAGTTGCAAGGCATGTTTAAGACAAACATTTGCAGAACGTGCACTCGCTATTAAGCTTACCTCAGGCCTTTACTTAAAAAGATAAAATTTTATCGGCTAACGAAACCCCTCATTGTAAAGATTACTTTCCTGATTTCTCACCCACAAAATGGTCGCTTTTTGCCGTAAAAAGCACGTTAAACGTGGTCAAACTGCCATAAATTCGTGTAATGTACTGCTGCAAATCCACCTTCTCTTGATCATCGAGATTAGCGCTTGCATTTATTTTTTGTTCCATGACGCGTATACGGTCACGCACCATCACTATCTTATGGAAAAACGTATCAATCGGGATTTCCTTCGAACTTAGTCCACTTTCCCCAGGTTCTAAAATCAGGTTTCCACCTTTCCACTTATCGGCAATTGCCACCC
>JBARCC010000134.1:0-4938 GCA_049793635.1 Maribacter sp.
CCCCTAAGCTTCTTGACGGGACAAAATGCCGAAAACATTTTTGCGTTCTTCGAGCAAAAGGTAGTGGAGAACGGCCCCTCTTTTTACAGGCAAAATTTAGACTATGAAGTTATAGTGGATGGAAAACGTATCGTAATGGGGGATTTCGATACCTCTTGGGAGATAGATGCCAGTACATTTTTCGATTTTTCAAAAGGAGTTGAAGTCTGGGAAGATGATCGGCAGTTTCGCTTCATCGGCCACAACATCGAACTCGGTCCACAGGAAATCGATAGTATAATTTCCCGTACAACGAAAAGGGTGGGTAAAGTGAGTACATTTCTTGAAGAACCAGAGCAATCCTTTAAAATGACATTGCATTTTTATGCGAATATGGAGGAAAAGGGGTTGATGACCGGCAACACCGACCATGCACACATCGATACTTTAGAGCACACAGTGCACAGCATTGTCAACGACATCTATGCGGACAATCATATCGGTAAGGAATACGCATTGGCCATCTATGAACACCTGGGCTTTTCATCGACCGACATTCTTACCCATGGCTTCCCCATCTATTTTACAGAACAATGGCAGGAAAAGGGATATGCATACTGGTCTGCCCGGCTGATTGAATCCGGTAATGTTCTTTCCCTCAAAACAATGATGGATAACGATTACATGGCGCTAGAATCTTCCTTGATCCGCGATTGCCTAGCGGGTAGTCTGGTCGATTTTTTAATGGAAACCATAGGGAGGGATGCTTTCTTGACCCTGTATAAGAAGAAAGTACTTCCCGAAGGGCAATGGTCAGATCTGGAGCCAAAATGGAGCTCCTATTTAGCGGCCTTGCCGAAACGTTTTCCGAAAGCACAGGCTGTAGATAGGCAACTGCCGTATGTAAAAGGTTTCAATTTCGCCCATGAAGGCTATAGTATCTACAACGGATACGGTTCTACCAAGGCCACTGAGTCGTTGCAAAAACAAAGGAAAATGGGAAGTAACGCCATGGCAATTGTCCCTTACAGCTATATTGAAGATGTGCATACCCCTGCGCCGTTTCGCTTTAGTAACAGCGCAGGCAATGAGAACGATGAGTCTGTCATACATTCAACCTTTGTGGCGAAGCAATTGGGAATGTACACGCTTTTGAAGCCACAGATATTTGTGGGAAACAGTTGGCCGGGAGATATAGAAATGAAGAACGAGGCGGATTGGAAGCGATTTTTCGAAGATTACTATCGATGGATACGCCACTATGCATTTTTGGCCGAAATACATGAGATGGATGCCTTATGTATTGGGGTGGAGTTTACCAAAGCCACCTTGTCCCATCCTGAGGAATGGCGTAAAATGATTGTCAAAACAAGGGCGTTATTTTCCGGTCACTTGACCTATGCCGCCAACTGGGGGCAAGAATTTGAACACCTCCAGTTTTGGGACGCGTTGGACTACATAGGCCTGAACTCGTATTATCCCTTAAGCAAAAAAGACGACCCTTCTGACGAGGAATTGAAGGCGACATTTGACACCATCAAATCCACCATTGCAAAAGTTCACCAACGGTTCAAAAAACCAATAGTGTTTACGGAGATCGGGTTTAGAAGCGTTGATCACCCGTGGAAGAACCCACACGCCGAGGCAGACGAAACCATTAACGAAGACGCGCAACGAAGATGTTACGAAGTTGTGTTCAAGGGAATAGAGAACGAACCTTGGTGCCAAGGTATTCTTTGGTGGAAATTCCCCAGCTATTTGGAATATAGGGGCGAACATAACAATGCATTTACCCCAAATCATAAATTGGCGGAAAAAACGGTGGCGAAATGGTTTTTGAAGGAAACCTCTAAAGACACCCTCCACCTTCGGCAACCAACCGCTATTCGATAAGAACATGTTCTCGGTTCACCAAAAGAAGGTGTAAAGGATAGGCTTTGGTCCTAAGCGGATGCTAACTCAAGGCCTTGGTATAACGGCTGTGCCATACGGAACAAACCGTGCGGGGGATGTTATAATTTTGACACATCGATCTTAAAAAGCGATGCAGCATTTTTCCACAAAATCAATTCTTTCTTTTCGTCGGCCAGCTCTAATTGGTTCATGAATTTCAAGTAAGATCCCATGTTGGAAATCGGCCAATCGGTACCGTACAATAAATAGTTTGGATCGCCTGCATAGGTAATCATCTCCTCAATTTCTTTTTTCATGTAGCGCTCGAACTTATCCGAGAAATTGCCCAGCACCAATCCTGAAATATCCGCGTATACGTTCTTATTTTTATAGACGACCTCCATACAATCCTTGATCCAAGGATTACCCACATGGCAGATCACTATTTTTAAGTCTGGGTAGTCTACCGCTAGATCATCAATATGCAACGGATGCGAATATTTTACTTTTCCTGTCGGCGCATAGGTGTCGCCGGAGTGAAACATGACCGGTACATCGTATTCCACCGCCATTTCGTACATTAATTTAAAACGAATGTCATTTGGATAAAAAGGTTCATAACCAGGATAAAATTTTAATCCTTTGATAAATCCGTTTTCCAGGTATTCGCTAATTTCCCGAACATCCCTATGGTCATAATGCAAATAACTGATGCCTGATACTACCCCCAAATTATCCCTTCCCTTTATGGCTTCAACAACTTGTCTCGTGCTGGGACGGTGTTCGTTTACTTTGTAGGAGGAAAGTACCAAAGAATAATCCACTTTGTTTTCCAGCATGTTATCGGTGAGGCTATTCAGGCATTCCTCCAAGGAAACCACCCTATCTTCATGGTAATTGTTGATGTGTGTGTGTACGTCTATAATCATAAATATATAGTAAGCTTTAAAAATTCGTAAAATAACAAGATACTACATTTCATAAGATTTTTAAATTGTAGCCCACTACTGTTTTCATTTTTTTTACCAATTACTACCTATCTATCGTGCATGTAAAAACTTCACATGTACTTTTGGACCGTTCAGGTACGAATACAGACGGTTCACTTAAGAAGTGCTAAAAACAGCGGGAGGAGCAAGGTACCTTTGCTTCATCAAATCATCAAAAATAAAAAGTGCAACATGATAAATAGTATACACATGAAAAATACAAGTTTAATTTTTGGATTATCCTTTATAGCGGTCATACTGCTCTCGTTCAAAACTGAAATGAGACAGATCAAAGAAAGAAATGAGACCATCAGCGCTTTGTTTGAGGACATTATTAACCCTTTTGAGGAGACTTTAAAAAAGCAAGGTGATGTCATCATGCTAAACCCTATTACCGACCTCAAGGTAATCGAGGTGCCTGAAGAGATTGAATTAGGGGTCGAGGTATTTGAATATTTACCCATTGGCTTCGATGCCTATAAAGGTTTTCAGTGGGATCCCGCAGACCTCAATGTAATCGAAGTAGAGGAAGATGTTGAATTGGGTTTCGATGTACAACGTTATCTACCTGAAAATTTCGATCCTTTTAAAGGATAAGTTGAGTTAGTTGATCTTGGTTCAGAAGGCCTTCACCTATCTTTGGAGGCCTTTTTTGTGTTTATACCTACCACGAACTGCCGGTCAAATTTAATGTACATTTGACCCGCACCTTATAAAGTCCGTACCATGATTTTACCCAAGGTAAAAAAATCGCAAATCATCAAGATTGCCCTTTTGTTGGCGGTTTTGGTCTCCCTGCCCAGGAATATTCATGTGTATAATATGATCAGTGCCGGTAACGAGGAATTTGCCGGGCTTTGGGCGGTAGATTTTCTATACCGGCTGGTGTTTCTTTTTTTCTTCTCTTGGGGTATTCTGGAAATCAATGCAAACATCGTATATCTCAAATTCAGACTCAGGGAAACCTATGCGTTCATCTGTATCATTGGTTTGGATATTGTAGTGTTGTTCCTTACCCTGTGGGTATGGAAATCTTTACATCCCATCTTGATCAATAATCCTTTATCTAATGAGGATGAGGGCTTTTTGGCGTTCGGGTATGTCACCCTGTTGGTCGTTTTATTTTTTGTGGCCCGTATCTTACGCTTGCAGGTCAATCAGCGAGATAGTGATATAGAGTATGAGCATCTGAAACAGCAAAACTTGCAGAATGAACTGGCTGCTCTAAAAAATCAAATCGACCCCCATTTTTTATTTAATTCCTTAAACTCGTTGGCCTCCTTGATCCGTGAAAATGAGGCCGCCACCCAATTTGTAAATAAACTATCTTATATGTATCGATACATCCTTCAGAGTGGCGATACCGATTTGGTGAGTATCCGAGAGGAACTTAAATTTTTAGAAAGCTACAGTTACTTGATGAAAACCCGCTATCGTGAACGTTTTGATCTTGAAGTGACTATTGACGAAGAATTGAAAGGACGAAAGATTCCGCCTTTGGCACTGCAGCTTTTGGTGGAGAATGCCGTGAAGCACAATGAAATTTCTGCGTCCCATCCGCTGGCGGTCCGTATCTATTCCCATGAAAATTCCCTTTTTGTCGAAAACCCGTTACGGCCTAGAACAACCATTGCTGAAGGCACTGGTACCGGCCTTTTGAACTTGAGAAAAAGATACCTTCTTTTGCAACAGCAAGATGTGCTGATAAGCACAGAGCAGGCTATTTTTAAAGTTGAACTTCCTTTACGCAAATTGCTATGAAAATTGTAATCGTAGAAGATGAGCTTTCCGCAAGCGACCATCTAACCTATGTACTAAGAAGCATAAATCCTGATATTCAAGTATTGGTTATTCTGGATACGGTCAAAGCTGCCGTTTCTTATTTTTCAAAGAACCATAGTGCCGAGTTGATATTTATGGACATTCACCTGGCGGATGGGATATCTTTTGAAATCTTTGAACAGGTCGCCATCTCTATTCCCGTAATATTTACGACCGCATACGACCAATATGCCCTCAAAGCGTTTAAAGTGAACAGCATCGACTATTTGCTGAAACCGATCGATCAGGATGAACT
>JBARCC010000135.1:0-3107 GCA_049793635.1 Maribacter sp.
ACGGTTCATTAGGGGCGAGGTGTGTGGTATAAGACGATTAAGGGCGATGCCTGACAAGAATGCCCCGATAATAGGTTCAATACCTGCAAGTTCTGCCAGAAATGTACCCAAGAATACCATAGCAAGTACGAAAATATATTGGGAGATATAATCATCGAAACGCTTTAAAAACCATCTGCCGATGAGCGGGAAAATAAAGAGTACGATATACCCGAAAACGAGGATAGACACCGTGAGCCTTACCCAGAAAGCGGTATTTACCTCCCCAGCCGTAATGCCGACGATGACCGTAAGTACCAAAAGGGCCAAGGTATCGGTAATTAGGGTACCCCCAACGGTAATAGTGACCGCCCTGTTTTTGGTCACCCCCAATTTGCTGATCAAGGGGTAGGCGATCAAGGTATGCGAGGCGAACATACTAGCCAATAAGACCGAGGTCGCCATGGATAACTGCAAAAGGTAGAGGCCTGCCAGTATGCCCATAACCATCGGTATCAGAAACGTATATAGACCAAATACCACGCTTTTCTTACTATTTTTCTTAAAATCGGCCATGTCGATTTCAAGTCCCGCCAAAAACATGATGTACAGCAGCCCAGCGGTACCTGAAAGGATAATGCCACTATCGCGTTCCATGAGGTTAAAACCATTCGGACCAATGACCGCACCCGCAATGATAAGGCCCAGCAAATGGGGAATGCGCAATCTATTCAAAACGATGGGTGCGACAAGAATAATCACTAAAATCAACAGAAACTTTAAGACCGGGTCGGTAAAAGGCAATGTGAAGTCTATGGATAATAATGGCATCGTATTCGTATTTATCGTTGATCGTTGAGCATTTCTTTACCGCGCCTTATACATCGCCTTTACCTAATATACTCCTAATGTAGCCTAGTTAGATGACCTAGTACCCTAAAATTCGAAGTATCGCCTTTGTAATCTCACGTTTCCGGTTGACAAGCCTTACCGACAAGGAAAACTCAATGCTTTAAGGTTCCTCAAGAGCGGTACATGCCAACATTTTCAAATCTGTATAGTGCCGAAGCGTAGTCTTGGCACGACATACTTTGCGGGATGCACCAACGGGCGTGATATAAGTGAAAAAAGTACCCGTAATTTTCGGTTTCGAAATAATCTAATGGCATTTTAATTCTACCGTACCCCTATTTTGAAGACTAACATTTACCTTTAGGAGTGATTTGAACTCTTTTAATTTCAGCGAGCATCAGGCACTGTTTTACCAGGGGAAGACTTTTTTAAGTTCCATGGCAGGGCTATGGCGCGAGAAAAAGGCAAAAGGTAGGTGGAATAAGGCGAATTTTTAGGGAATGCAAAAAGTTAAAATCACTTCTTAACATAATCATTTCCGTTAAATAGACTGCACTGGGTATTATGGCAAAAAGGATATTGGTAATAGAAGATGAGCATAATGTAGCTGCCTTTATCAAGCAAGGTCTTGAGGAAGCGGGATATTTGGTCGATGTCGCGTTCGAGAGCAAACAGGGAATGGCCCTGCTGGAGGAGAAACCCATCGATTTGATCATTTTGGATATTATTTTGCCCGGAATAGATGGCAGAACGTTCGCAAAAACAGTTAGGGCATTAGGGTATCAGCAAATACCGATCATTCTTTTGACCGCTTTGGAGGGCGTAGAGAACGTGGTGAACGGGTTGGATGCCGGGGCAGATGACTATTTGACGAAACCCTTCAAATTTAAGGAGCTGCTGGCAAGAATCAGGGCACTCATTAGGCGTAAAGGCAATGTGAGCATAGTAAACCCAAAGTTGACCGCTTTTGACCTTGAATTGGACAGGGATACAAAAACGGCGATCCGTTCGGGGCGGGAAATAAAACTGACCTCCACAGAATTTCGGCTCTTGGAATTTTTACTAAAAAATAAAAACCGGGTTTTAAGCCGGGTCGATATTCTTGAGAGCGTGTGGGACATCAACTTTAATTTGGGCACCAATGTCGTGGATGTTTATATCAACTATTTGAGGAATAAGATCGATAAGGATTTTGAGCCTAAATTGATACACACCTTGATAGGTATGGGATACACGATTAAGGAATAAAATTGATTGTGTATGCTGATCAAAACTAAGATAACCGCGATCTTTATTGTACTCACAAGTCTTTTTCAAGTAGTGCTGTTTACCTTGATTTATGTGTTCTCCAAAAATTACACCGAAAATGAGTTCTATTTAAGACTGAGCCAAAGAGCGACCATCGCGGCCCAAGCCTATTTGGAAAAGGATGAGGTCAACCTCGATATTTATGAGGACATAAGAATTCGTCATCTGCAGACCCTACCGGATGAAAAGGAAGTTTTTTATCCGGTTGAAGCGAAAAAAGTGAACGATGACCTGCACTTCGACGCCAATTTGCCCAGTTCATTTTTCAAAACCATCCTTAGCGATAGGTATGCAGAATTGAAAAAAGACGACTATTACTATACTGGCCTCTTGTATAATGATAACCAAGGCGATTTCATCGTGGTTTTGTCGGCCACAGACCTGTACGGATTGGGAAAGCTAGAGAACCTAAGATATATTCTTATAGTCGCTTTTTTCGTAAGCATTATTTTCATTTCCATTTTAGGTCAATATTATTCCAAACAGGCTTTAAGCCCCATCTCTAGGATTATTGGGGAAGTAAATTCCATTGGTGCAGAAAATCTTTATTTACGGTTAGATGAGGGAAATGGAAAGGACGAACTGGCAAATTTGTCCATCACCTTTAACAAAATGCTCGACAGGCTTCAAATTTCCTTCGACCTACAGCGAAATTTCATCAATAATGCATCGCACGAGTTACGCAACCCTTTAACGGCTATCTTAGGACAGACAGAAATAATTTTAAGCAAAAAGCGGGCGTTGGAGCAGTATAGGAAGGGGCTCGAAAATATACAGTTGGAGGCGTTGCGCCTAGATGATTTGGTGAACGGACTTTTGAGGCTTGCCAAAATGGAATTCGACTCTAAGGGTTTGGTCATTGAAGCACTTCGTTTTGACCAAATCGTCATCGAAATCAAGCAAAGTATCGATATTGCCATTCCACATAACAAGATCAACCTAGATTTTGATGCGCTCCCAGAAAATGA
>JBARCC010000136.1:0-2263 GCA_049793635.1 Maribacter sp.
GTATTGCATTTAAAGTAATTTCATCGTTGTAGGATTCCAATCTACAGGTTGCTTTTTGGCATAGCTTTCATTTGCCAATAGAGCCGCACCAGAGGCCCGAAGGCCAAACCTTGGGTCTTGGATTGCCCTGCCGTTATTTCGAATGGAATGAAAGAAATTATAAAAATGGTCATAGTGCCCACCTTTATAATCATCAGGTGCTTTCCAGGTTGTAGTTCCTGTAGAAAGTCGCTTGGCACGGGTGTCGAGGTTCTTTTCCGCATAGGCCGTGTTAAGAGTATGTTGCATTTCTTCGGTAAATGCGACCATAGAGTATCCACCGGGAATCAATCCTAATTTCGAGCGGTTCACGGTCACCGAATGCTGCCCGATTTCCATTTCACCTTCGGTACCGATGAGTTTAAATCCGCTACCGCCGCTGCCACCGGCAATAAAGTTCACCCGAAATACGGCGTTGAAGGCCGAATGGGTTTCCGTTTTGGGATAATCATAAAGGGTAATGGAAACATCAGGGGAATCGCGCCCGTCGTTCCAATAGCGTAATCCTCCTGTTGCAAATGCCCTATTCGGGCCATATGAACTTATTACATGATTGAGAGTAGAAAATGCATGAACGAACAGATCGCCTGCAACACCGGTACCATAATCCTTATAATTTCTCCATCTGAAAAAACGTTCAGTTGCAAAGGGTACTTTCGGCGCCTTTCCTAAAAAGGTGTCAAAATCAACGGTATTCGGACTGGCGTCCGGTGGTATGGGATATTGCCAAGCCCCCTCAGCGGAATATCGATCATTGTACATATCGAGCATTACGATATCACCAATGGCACCGTCTTCATAGAGTTGCTTCGCTTTCTCGTTCCCCAGGGAAGACATACCTTGGCTACCGACTTGGCATATTTTTCCAGACTCTCTTTGCGCTATGATTATTTCTTGGCCTTCGTTAAAATGGTGTACCATCGGTTTTTCGCAATATACATGTTTGCCCATGGTAAGGGCAGCGACCACGATGGTTTGGTGCCAGTGGTCTGGGGTAGCAACGATGACAGCATCTACATCGTTCCGTTCCAAAATTTTTCTGTAGTCTCTCGTAACGAAAATTTCGTTTCCCCAAAGCTCCTTTGCACGTGCTAACCTGCCCATATACAAATCACAGACTGCCACCAGTCGAATACCATCGACCTGTAAAGCGGTCTGGGTATCATAAATGCCTTGAATGCCACTACCGATCAACGCTATGTTGAGGTGGTCATTGGCAGTGTATACGACATTGTGGTAGATGCGCTTTAGCGGCAATGCCCCACTTTTAGAAGACGCTGCCATCATATATGGGGCAGCACCTATAGCTGACGAAGTTAAAGAAGCTTTTTTTAGAAACGATCTGCGGGAATTTTGTTTACTCATAAGATGACACTTGTTCGATTGCGATAAGAGAACCAATGCTAAAAATAGCTTTTTTATAAGAACTTCGAACGGGTAAAAGAGGGAGGATTTAGAACTGCTATCCCTTTTTTGCTCAATTCGTGCACCTCGGAAGGGGGGATAGGGGAGGTCGGACCGCATACGAAATCGAAAAAAATGAAAAAACATGGCAAAAAAATTACGCGCTAAGTGGCTGTCTGAAAAGACTGTAACACAATGGATTCAAGCCTCTCGACTACGCTAATAAGGGCTATAGCCCAGAACTTTAATATCTTGATTTTAATTGCATCCCAACATCCGCTCGATGTGAACGTTGGTTAATATTAGGTCTTTTTAGACAGCCTCTACTGCCTTTACACGAATTCAAACGCAATAAAATGGGTATCAATGTAGTATCAAAACGAAAGTTTATCGTCGACTCAAGGAGCCTCAACCCCCGATGTAAAGTAATTCCCGAAATGAAAGGGTGCAGTTAAACCTGCTTGCCGTGCATTTCATATTATTTATGAAATAAAAGGGAATGTATCGATAAAGAAGAATGTAGTTTTGCAATCCGTAAAAAAGAAATTTTGATAGAGGATTTGATCATAGCGATGCTTTGGAGTATTTCCCCTTTTGGGGAAGCCAAGGTCGGTATACCCTATGGCCTATTTAGCGCTGCGAATATCTATTTGGTATTCGTTGGATGTTTCTTGGCCAATGTTCTGGTTTTTCCCATCATGATGTTCTTCTTGACCACCATTAACAAAGCTTTTTTAAAGTGGCATTTTTATAAAAAAGGGGCCTTGTTCATCGCAAGAAGGGCCAAGACCGGATCTGGTGATAAAATCAAGAAGTACGG
>JBARCC010000137.1:0-3952 GCA_049793635.1 Maribacter sp.
TCATCTTCGGCTGCACCCAAAGCTTTTATGGCTTCGTCTGCATTAGCATAAACCGTAACATCGTCAATCGTTATTTTATCTGAATAGTCTGGCGTTTTCAATTCAAAAACAAGTTGGTAACTACCCGTTTCTTTTGGTTGAATGGAAGGCGAAAAAATACCTGGTGATATCGGTGCATCTACCGTATTTCTGATGCCTTGGCCATCTTTTATCAAGCTAACCGTAACAGAACCTTCTCGAACGGGCTGGTGTTTATCCAAAACCGTAAAGTGGGCTGCGAATTTGCTTCCGTTGCCCACTACAAGTGCAGGAAACTCGACAAACAGCTCTGTTTCATCCGTCCAGATAGTCTCGCTCAATCGTGGAATTTCTTCACCCACGTGACTACCATCTTCGTTGTGTGCGTGTGCATCTTCTTCCCTATTGTTGCAGGACATCGCCAAAAAGGCAAGCACTACTATTATATATCTCATCTTTCGTATTTATTAGATTTTTAATGGTCGTGGTGTTCAGAACCATCATCGTGTTTGTGGGTTTCGGTCTTTGTTTCCATAGAATCTTTTCCTACTTGAAATTCTTCTTGTTCTATGGTTTCATCGTCCATATGACTACCATCTTCATTGTGTTCGTGGCCGTGGTCATCCGTACTTTCGGTTTTTGTATCTCTGCAAGAGGTTACGGTAATCATTGAACCTATCGCTATTGCGAATATTATTTTTGAAATTTTACTCATTGTTAAATATTTGTTTTGGTATTCGTGAATCTTCGATTTCATAGTTGTATGTTTAATAGTTTATAATTGATTTTTTAATAATTGTGCCTGTAGTAATTGGATTTCTTTTTCCATTTGCAACATTCTGTCAGATGCATTACGGTAAAACTGAAGCTCTAAATAGTAGTCCATAAACGAATATTCGCCCAGCATATAAGCCTTAAAAAGCAGTTGTTCACTATTTAAGTTACCCATTGTGGTTAGATACTTATTATATTTTTCGAGCATCAATTCGTATCGATTGTATGTTTCTTGAAATTGTGCGTAAAGCGAGGCCGTAATCACTTGGGTATTCGATTGCTGATATTCATAATTCGCTTCGGCGGCTTTTACCTTGTTCTTGCTGTTCCACAACGGAATGGAAAGGCCACCGTAAAAACCCGAAAAATTACTGCCGCTAACGCCCTGATAATTGTAACCAAGTGCCATATTCGGTAGCACCTTGTTTTTTTCCAATTTTACTTTTTGAAGTGAAGCCGTTTCGGAAGCCTTTAATTCTTGTAGAGAAGGGTCATTGGCCAACCTTTCCTGCCAAAGCGTTTCTACCGCAGCAACTTCAATAGGCATATTGCTACCCGAAGTAAAACCATCAATGGTATGCCCGCCATTTAAGGTTTTAAGTTTGGACAGTACAATTTGGATTTCGCTTTCAATCTGTTCGACCACAAATTGCTCTTGAATCCAAGCAATTTTCGCCTTGTTCAAATCCAAAATTCCAACTTGCTCTTTTTCATACAGTTCTTTAACCTGGTCGAAAACCTGTTTGCTCTGGGCTCTTCTTTGGGTTTCTATGGCTCTCTGCTTTTGAAGGAAAGCGAGTTCAATCAATACCGTTTTTGCTTCCAACAAAACTTCCTGCCTCTTTTTAGCATAGGAAGTTTGCAGTTGCATTGACTTTAATTCGTTCCATTTACTGCGTGTACCATATACCGTCGGAAATTCGAAGGATTGCGATATTTCATATTCGGTATAATTTCCCGTCGCATTATCGCCAAAAGGTAAATAATATCCTAAAAGCTGTGGGTCGGGTAAATTATTGTTGCTCTTGTTTTCGAGTTGTTGGCTTTCAATAAATGATTGATAGCCTTTTAACTCTGTATTGTTCTGTTCTATTTCGTTAAGCAGTTCCCCAATGTTTTTATTCTGTGAGAAACCATTAACAAAGAACAGGCATCCGCAAATCGCGGATACGATGTATTTATTCATTGTTTGAAATTTTAGGTTTAATCTTAATGTATAAAAGGATTCCTTCCGTAGCGATAGGTATTCCTAAACGATTAACCTAAAGATGGTGGGCCTCGTAAATCGAGGGATGAGAGGTAAGAATTAAAATAGTTATTGGGTGGATGATAAATTGGCGGTTTACTGTTTTGCCTACTATCAAAGACATAAAATTCTTGAAAATCAGAATTAGATTTTACGATATTATCATCTACGATAGTCTGCTGCTCAACCGTATTCCTTTTAAGTACAACAATATCGCTGGATACCGTTGAGTGGACGTGCATATCCATAAAGAACCCAAAGAAACCGTTTGGGGATTCTTCTTTTTCGTGAGAACTTTCATCGTGATGATGGCGTTCGCCAGTATGGGCAATATGTGAATGGGAATGCGTTTCCTCGTGCTGATGATGCACGTGCGGAAAAGCTTGGTGCAACACCATTAGGCTAAACAAGCCTAAGAAAAAAAATGCCGCTATTTTATTTGCTTTTTGCATCAACTACAAAAGTATAAAAAATTATCCTTTGGATTTATTTAAAATTTGACATACAACTGATTTGCAGCTTATTGCTTCAGCGAATAAGCATATAGGCCATGTCCTTTTTGGTTAGAGCCAGCCCATTCCCCGAACATTTTAGGAATGCCACCGCCCAAAAAGAGCGAGTCGTCATCAACAATCAGCCAAGAAATTATTGGGGCGGGATTTTTGTGCGACCATATTTTCTTTCCGTCTTTGGTGTTGTAGGCCTGAATTGTTCCTTCGACGGATCCAACGATATAAACATCGTTTGCCAAATATCCCGTCACAAGGGAAGCCGGTTGCGATTCGTTTGCCACCCATTTTAACTCTCCCGTGGCTGCATCCAACGCCTTAACGGTTAGAGGCGTGTCGGTCGGAGGCTTATGCGCATAATTATTGTTGCTCCAGACATACACAGTTCCGTCAGCAATGGAAACTTCGCTGTGCATGCCTCCCTTTACACCTCCGTATCCAATAACGGATTCCCAGACCTTGTCACCAGTCTTTGCATCCCAGACGGTATACACGCCACTTTTTTGACCGGCTCCAACTAGTTTTCTCATTTCCCCATCAATTTCGGCGGTAAACAATTGCGCTCCCCCGGAAAAATCATAGTCAGGACCTTTCTTTTGATGATGCGTCCATATATCATGAGGTGTAACTTGATAGAACCATTTGACATCCCCGGTCTTGGAATCTACGGCAACCATTGCATCTGACATCTTGGAGGCCTCTTCTCCCGTATAGTTGTTTCCTGTGGTAAAATAAAGGGTGTTGCTTTCAGTATCGAGGGCAAATGACGTCCACATCGGTACGCCATTTTGGGGAGGTTCCACCAGAAATCTTTCCCATACCTTGTCCCCAGTCTTTGCATCCAAAGCGATTACCTTTCCCTGAAGATTCGGGGTAAACGATGGGGAGTCCAGCATTTCCTCGACAGAAGAAACACCGATATATACCAAACCATCATGATAGAGCAGTACGCTAAGATTACCTGCTTCGGGATCATCAGTGAACTCGGTCTGCCAAAGCAGTTCGCCCGAATTTTGGTCGAGTGCGAAGGCATTTCCCTCTACACTCGCCTCGAATACCTTACCGTCACCAAGTGTGCCGGTTCCTGCAAAACCGTACCAAGACCATTCTGTCATGGGATTTTCTATATTTTTTTCCCAAATTAAATTTCCCTTTTCCGCATCCACTTTGTATATCGTGCCTCCCCAATCCCCAAAATAGACCGCATCGTCTTTGACCAATGGGGCATGACTTACCGGATGTTCGGTCGCGTAGTGCCAGTTATGGTCCATGTTTTCAATCGATTTGCTATTTATGGGCGAAGCATTGGTAGCATGAAGATTTTGTATCATTTTGTGCCCGTCATTTCCCTTACTCGTAGATTGGGAATTAGCCGAAGGTAAGAACAAGAAAAGTAACAATGAAG
>JBARCC010000138.1:0-3308 GCA_049793635.1 Maribacter sp.
GAAAAAGGCTTTTATATCCATCCATGTTCTATGTACCGCTCCTTTTGTGCTTCCATCGATTTTTACACTTCCCAATTCCAAGTCGGTCGCGGCCGTACGCAATGCTTTTAAAAACTGCATGCGTTCAATAATTTTGTTCTCAAAGTAGGTCTTAACACCCACTTCATTAGAGTTCTTCGATGCGTTCTCAAAACCTTTGATGGCATCTTCATTCTTTGTCACCAATTCTTTTAATCTATTTTCTATTTTTTCAATGTCCTTATTCATCAGTGTTGTTTTTATAAAGCCCTATAGGCTTTAGGTTTATAGTACGTCTAAGATAAGTTTTTTAAGACGGTATCATTAACGTTAAAGAGAGCGTCTTTTGCTGTTTTGCATTTAATGGCCATTAGTGGATAAGTGGAGGGTTTTATTTCATAGATAGGTTCAGTTTTGGAGTGGATAGGGTCAATGTGAATACACTCCTCACCCTATATTTGAAAAAATTAAAGTTTTGTCATAGGATTATCACCGTTATTTGGAATTGCAAAGGTCTTGGTTCGAAGTCGCAAATTAAAGATTGCCGCCGTGGGTCTACAATTGATGTATTTAGGATATACCTATTACAAGGATAAAAAGGGCGGGAAGCAAAAATCGCAATCGTCCTCAGTTTAATCGTTTTTTAATGCGCAAACCTGAATGGATGGGCAGGTGCAATTATAAAGGGTAGGATATTTACGCAACCATTCGGGCGAATTATCTGTTTTAAACCTATAATATCGAACACTACTAGGCTAAAAATGCAGTAGAACGTGTTTTTTAAGCCTTTTATCGAAAACCTATGAATTTTTATTAATAAGAAATTGTCGTGATTGAAAGAACTTTGGAGTATTAACCCCAAAATCTTTTAACATGAACAATTCAATCACATGTAGCCTATTGTTCGCCTGTTTGGCAACGGTAGGGTATGGTCAAGATCTGGCCTACAATGAAACGTTATCCAGTTTTCAAGAACGAAAAATCACGGAAGTACACAAACGTGAAGCAAATTTCAAACAATTAAAGGCACTCGGCTTCGCTGATGCAGCGATTTTTGAAGACTTGGGCAATGCCAACTTTCTCTCCAAAAAGTATGAAAATGCATTATACTGGTATGGTAGGCTTATGGAAATCTCGGCAGACGGTACGCTAAAAAAAAGCTATCAAAAGAGATATGACCATGCCGTATCAAAGCTTGGAAAGGAAGTACAAAATGAAATAGCCGATGAAAATTGGACCGAGTTGGTAAAGGATGATTACAAAATGACCCAAAATGCGACACCTACACGCATTTCCTCCAATACGACCCAACCATTTCTACCTTGGGATACCTCCCTTTCAAACGAAGAACTAGTATCTAACACTAAAAACAGAGATACGTCCGTTGGCGAATACGCACCACCGGTAGCCCTTACCAATGGGGGCAATACAGCATATTTCAGCAAGACCGTTTACGTAAAACCGGTGACGGGTATTTTTTCCAAGAAGCAAGAGGTCCATAAGATATACAAGGCCGATAAAATTGCCGGTGAGTGGCAGCGCATTGTTGAACTGCCCCTTTGTCCCAATGATTACTCGGCCATGCACCCGGCCGTATCACCGGACGGGAGTCGATTGTTTTTTTCATCTGATATGCCCGGTAGTTTTGGAGCGTTCGATATTTATGTAGCTACCATTCAAAAAAATGGAGCTTTAGGAATGGCCAAGAACCTAGGGGATAAGGTGAATACTGCTAAAAATGAAGTGTACCCTAATCCTGTTGCCAATACTACGTTGGCGTTCGCCTCAGACGGACGGGAGGGTTTTGGAGGTCTGGATGTTTTTATGGTAGCCGTAGGACAGCGAAAGGTAGGCTTGGCCATGAATATGGGTGAAGCGGTAAATAGCAATTTTGATGAGTATTCTATAAACTTGCTTCAACAAAATGGATCAGGTTACGTAGTTTCTAACCGAGGTGGTAAGCTCGGCAAAACCCAGAACGTAGCTTTTCATTTAACGGATGAGCCCATGAATGCCAACGAATGGGACTCCCGTTTTCTGGAAGCGTTCAATACCGAAAAGCGTACCCAATATTCGAATTCCGTTTTCGAGGATGAATAACTACCCACTGTTCAGTATCCCTCCTTTGTAGAAAAGACAATTTCTTAATCAAATAAATCATACGTTATGGAAAATCGGTCAAATATCAATAGCATTATCATTGCTTTACTTTTAGTAGCCCTTGTCCAAACCATTAACGGGCAAGAAACGAATGCGAACCTAGGTTCTAGCAGTACCTATCACAACCAACTATACTTTAACAGGTTTTTTATAAATCCGACGTTTTCACTAGTTCGTGAAAACAAGTCATATCTGAACATACTTCATAGAAATCAATATGCTACGTTCGATGATAACAGTCAAAATTATTTCCTAGGCTTCAGCAACAAGCTAAGCGAGAATACTGCGGTAGGTATCGGTATTTACAGCCAATGGTCTGGGGTCGTGCAAGAGTTCGGTTTCAATGCCAATTATGCGCACGGTGTTCGGCTGGGTGAAAAATCGGTATTGACCTTTGGAACCAATGTCACCTATTTTAACCAAGGGTTGGATAAAAATAGGATCATCATCGGTGAGGATGATCCAAAAATCACCGACGCTAGAAAGGAAAGTAAAATTGCGGTGCAACCTGGGGTCAATTTGACATTGGGTAGATTCGATTTCGGATTTTACGCCGAGGATTTATTAAAATATAACCAGACCACGAACGAATTTTTAACCGATTTTTCGGTACAAAGTGTAAAGGCCTCCGTGCAATACACCCATAAGTTTGAACATGCTAGAGGTCTTTTCGAAGATGCACGTTTAATGCCCTTGGCACAGGTGGGACAGCATTTGGATGGTAGTCTCTACTATTTTGGGTCACTATTATTGGATCTTCCAAACTATGGATGGTTGCAGACCACTATCGATGAGGAGTACGGGGTTTCGGCAGGTGTCGGTTTTAATGTCAGTAAAACATTGTCCTTAGGATATTTATTGGAAAAGGATATCTCACAACAAGATGCGGACTTGGGTTGGAACCATGAGATTTCTTTGGCATATACGTTCAAGGATGATAAGTTGGGCATTACCGTAGCCGATAGTTCGTCCGACAATCAAATCGATAATATTGTACGCAATTATGAGGAACAGATCGAACAGTTGATCGCGGAACGTGACCAAGCTAAAAAAACGAATCAAAGAAAACAGGCTCCCGATGTCGATGCGAACAGTCTAGCCTACGAGAACAAAATGATTTTGGATGAACT
>JBARCC010000139.1:0-4323 GCA_049793635.1 Maribacter sp.
ATTTTTCCCCGCTACCCCCTCGAAAAATGCGTGGTAGGTCTTGAAATCCGCTTCTTGATTTTCGGACGGGAAATGAGGCTCAGAAACCTTAATCTGTTTTTTACCATAATCAAAAGCAACGAGTACGATGGGAACCTTCGCCGTTTTGGCGATAAAGTAAAATCCTGTTTTCCATTTCTCGACTTTTTTGCGGGTTCCTTCAGGGGAAAGTGATAACCTGAATTTTTCCCTTTCCTCAAAAATCTGGGCCGTTGCCTTAACCGTATCACTAATTTTAGAACGATCTATGGGCGCACCCCCTGTCCATCTAAAAAACCATCCGAAAGGCGAATCGAACAAACTTTTCTTACCTATATAATTGATTTCCTCGTCCCATACCTTCCTGACCAGCAACCCTAGCAGAAAATCCCACCAACTGGTATGGGGCACCACAATAGCCACAAACTTATTAATGTGCGAAGGAAATTCCCCATTGAGGCTCCACCCCAACATTTTAAAGTACATAAATTTTGCGAATTGCTGCATGTTATATCAACGAAGTAGTTAGTCTTAGGCGAAGCTAATTGTGAATCGATAATGCCTACTTGAGAACCATATATTATTAGGATAAATTTTCAGTATCCCTTTGAATTAGCGAACGTATTTAGAAACTGGTCAGGCCATCCAATTAGCACTGCACCATTATATTTTTTGATAGATGGACCTCAGTTTTGCTCTGGTAATTCTTTTTTTCCAGTCGTTACCCAGCGCATTTTCCCATAAAGGCTCCATTCCCATGGCTACCGTAATCATCGTCTCCATTTGAGTTTCCGATGCGTTCTTACAAACACCAGTCGGCAGTTCTATCTTATGTTTATCGAGCATTTTTTTGAAAAGTGATACTCCTTCCGGGTAGAATTCCTCCAAAAATTGAAAGACGAGACAATTACCGATGCCGTGTTTTATTCCAAGGACGTAGCCCAATCCATAACTCATTGCATGTGCCACCCCCACTTGAGAGTAAGCGATACTCATGCCGCCATGCCATGAGGCCATCATCAATTTTTCCCTCTTATCGGTATCGGTATTATTTTCTAGGAACACCTCTTTACAGAGCGCAAGCGATTTCTCACCGTAACTCTGGCTAAATGCATTTAAAAAAGTACCGTTCAAGGATTCTATACAATGTATAAAGCAATCCATTCCGGTAAAAAACCACTGCTCTTTCGAGACCCCTTTGGTTAAATCGGGATCAAGTACAACTTGGTCGAACGTGGTATAGTCTGAATTTATCCCTAGTTTTTTATCAGGTCCTAAAAGTACGGTGGTCCTTGACACCTCGGCACCCGTTCCACTAATGGTGGGTATCCCTACATGATATATCGCTTGTTGATGCACTAGGTCCCACCCCTGGTATGCCGCAGCTTCCCCCTTATTGGTCAACATGATGGCTACCGCCTTGGAGAGATCCAGCAAGGTTCCACCCCCGATACCGATGATGCCTGAAGGCAATTCCGTAAATTTCTCGCGGATCATACGCACCAACGCATCGACCTGAACCGTTTTCGGCTCCTCTTCCGCAGAAATAAATATGATTTGATCGCAAAATATATTCGGAATCCTGTCTACCAAATCGGTACCCTCAAAAACATCATCTACCAAATAGATCATCGGCGCTTCTGAGTGTTTTCTTTTGGGCATTAAAATTTCCGACAATTGATCAAAGCATCCTCTGCCATAGACCACCCTGGGCACCATGGGGAAATTTCGATATTGTTCAGAAGCTTTGGTAGGTATGTTCTTCAATGCTATTTCTTTTTTTACTTCCATTTGTATTATACGTATTCTAAAATATCCGTCAAACTGGAAAGGGTATTGTACCCGTTATGATCTACAGGACCTGAAACCTCTTCATGTTGCCATGTGGTATGAAAGGGAACATGTATCGCCTTAGCACCGATATTGACCAAAGGTAGAATATCGGATTTCAACGAATTACCAATCATCAAAAACTCTGAAGGTGAAATCTGAAGATGTTTTAACAAATCGGTATAGTTCTTTTCCTTTTTGTCGCTTAATACCTCGACATGGTTAAAATATTGCGACAGCCCCGAACGTTCCAATTTGCGCTCTTGATCTAATAGATCTCCTTTTGTCAATACGATCAACCTGTAATTGCCCTTTAATTTTTTTAAAACCGTTTCGACACCTTCCAGCAGTTCCACCTTATGGGAAATCATGTTCTTGCCCAAATCTAAAATCTTCCCCAATGTTTGCTGTGAAATTTGATTATTGGAGAGTGTAAGGGCGCATTCGACCATCGATAGCATAAAGCCCTTAATGCCGTAACCATATAGATCCAAATTCCGGATTTCGGTCTTGAAAAGCTCTTGGTCAATGGTATTTTTGGTCTCATAGGGCTCCAACAATTCAGCAAACTTCTCCTCGGCATCCCTAAAATAGGTTTCGTTGACCCAAAGGGTATCATCAGCATCGAACCCGATAACATTGATTCCTTCAAAATTTATTTCCATGCCTGCTGTGCTTTCTTTAAATCTTCAGGAGTGTCGATTTCGATACCCTGCACGTGTGTTTCTACCATTTTGATCTTCTTGCCATATTCCAAATAACGGATCGCCTCTATCTTTTCGGTAGCCTCTAGGGACAGCATGGGTAATCGCTGAAAATCCATAAGCGCGCTTTTACGAAATGCATATATTCCCTTGTGCTTATAATAGGTTGTATTCGAACTTTTCGCCCTTGGATAGGGAATCGGTGATCTGGAAAAGTACAGCGCAAAGTTTCTGTGATCAACGATGACCTTTACCGTATTCGGGTTGTTTATTTCATCCTCTTCGGTGATTTTGACCATTAGGGATGCCAAATCTATCTCTTTATGGATGTCGTCCTTGAAAACATTCATGACTCCCGTTAGACTTTCTCGATCGGTAAAAGGTTCATCGCCCTGTACGTTGACGATGATATCGACCTCCATCTGCATCACGGCCTCCGCGATGCGGTCACTACCACATTCGTGTTCCGCTTGACTCATTATGGCCTTGCCACCTTCCTCACTGATCGTGTTGTAAATGATCGTACTATCGGTCACTACATAAACGGCATCGAACAGACCTGTTTTGACAGCCGCTTCATACGTGCGCACGATGACCGGTTTACCACCGAGATCCTGCATTAATTTTGCAGGAAATCTTGAGGCCGCATATCGGGCGGGAATCATTGCTATAATTTTCAATCCACTTCTTTTTTAAGTTTTGGGCCTTGGCCGTAAGCTTCTATAAATTCTAAAAATTAGGAACAGGATGATAATGACCAATACCGCTGCCAGAATCGGAGCGAATATCGAAGCTACCGTTACCACGGTAGCGGTGCCAGTTTCTATGGTAGCAAGCACGGGATTTGCCAATCCACCAGTACTCGCGGTCGATGCCAATCTACTGGTCGCCCCCGCACCTTTAATGGCCGTTGCCGTACCGCCACCGGCGATGATCGCCAAGGACCAAGTGACCACAGGGTCTAAATTGGCTACGGTAGAAACCATGACCGCAGTACCTGCGATTGCCGCAAGTGGCACGGCAATGGTGTCCAATACGTTGTCGAGCCAAGGTATGAAATAGGCAAAAACTTCCAAAAAAGTAGCGATCCCTAAGGTCATAACCGCCGCCAAACTGCCGATCCACTGCCAACTAGGGTTTAACTCCCAAAGCCCAAAATAGGAGGCTAGACTTAAGGCGAACAAGGGTAGAAATACCCTAAAACCAACAGAAGCGGCAAGGCCAATGCCTAAAAAAATACTTAAAATAGTCTCACTCCCCATTCCCAATTCGTATTCGAATGCGCGAAGCGCCATCCTTCGATATGCACTAAAATAATCTATTCTCAAGCAACAAAAAAATCATCCTTGAAGCCGATGAGGTACAATTTATTCTTTGCCCTGGTCACGGCCGTGTACAACCAGCGTAAATATTCCTTATCCATACCATTTGGCAGGTAAGGCTGTTCGACAAATACGGTATCCCATTGGCCCCCTTGAGATTTATGGCAAGTGATCGCATAAGAGAATTTTACTTGAAGGCCATTAAAATACCTGTTGTTCTTTACGCCCATAAACTTTTTGTATTTCGACTTTTCATGATCAAAATCTTTCATGACCTCTTGGTACAGCCGATTACCGTCCTCATAGGATAGTGAAGGGGATTCAGCCATGATCGTATCCAACAACAACACCGTTTCAAACGGCACCATGTTCGGGTAATCGACCATCTTCACTTTTACCTCGGCAAATTTAAAGGTGAAGATTTCCTTGATGTCAAAAATCTCCAATAC
>JBARCC010000140.1:0-2126 GCA_049793635.1 Maribacter sp.
GCTTAGGGTATTGTGCTCTCCCGTAGTGGTAATGAGCAGCGTCTCCCCATCCGTAGTTCTTAGACCGGTATTGGGATATTTTCTATACAACCATACAAAATGAAGCAAATCTTCCTTCATGGTCTAAAAATAGAAAACCCGCTGGTAAGCGGGGCAATTATTTGAAGACAATATAGATGTGCACCCTAATTATTCGGCAATATCACCCTCCCAATTCATAAAACCGCCTTCTAGATTATAGGCATTCTCAAAACCTATACTGTTCATAATGGCGCAAGCTTGTCCGCTTCGGTTACCACTTCTGCAATACACGTAGTAGTTTTTAGATTTGTCCAATTTCTCCAGGGCATCCATAAATTCTTGTCCTTTGTAAATATCGATGTTGATGGAATTCGGGATATAGCCTTCCTCCAACTCGATATCGGTGCGCACGTCAAGAATTACCGAATTCCCATCCTTTTGTAGTTGTTCCTCCCACTCCTTTTGTGATAAATCAGCCATCTTTATATCGATTAAAGTCCAAAATTAATGGATTTATTTTAAATAGCCCCAATAGGACTGTTTTGAAATAGTTCGATGATGTTGTTATGCCCTTTTTTGTGACATTCCCTGCTCGCTGGCAGGCAGGTTCGTTAAAATTTTAGACCGTAGCTATGGCCATGCTGCAAAATTTTGCCTAAAATGGCCTTTAATAATCTTAGCCTAAGATTTAAAACAGTCTCTCAAGTAATTTAACAAAATTTTAATCGGATAAATGTAAAATCCTATGAGATTTACATATACATTTGTATATACAATTGTTGTATTGACATGAATGTAGAAGAAATTATAAAAACGAAAAGCGAACTGCCCTTACTAAAAAGGACAATGATTCATTTGTCTTTGGTTCACAACAAAGTGTACGACGAGATAGCCATTGCCCTAAAGCCTTATGAAATATCCATTCAACAGTATAACGTGCTGAGCATTCTAAGGGGCCAGCAAGGAAAGCCGGCCAACCTTTCCACCATCAATGAAAGAATGGTCTCAAAAATGAGCAATACGACCAGATTAGTGGACAAGCTTATTATGAAAGAGTTCGTGGTTCGCAAGATCTGCAAACAAAACAGAAGAAAGGTAGAAATTTCGATCACCCAAAAGGGATTGCATTTTCTAAACGAGGTCGATGGCATATTATTTGAAACAGAGCGTATGTTACTCCAGAATTTTAAGGAACACGAATTAATCCAGTTAAATCAACTTTTAGATAAATTTTAAACGAATGAACGAAACTATAAAGGCCTTGAATTGGCGCTATGCGACCAAACAATTCGACACCGCAAAAAAAGTGAGCGATACCGACATTGAAATGTTGCTGGAAGCCGCAAGATTGAGTGCATCTTCCTACGGATTACAGCCCTATCATTTCTTCATAATCGAAGATGAGGCGATTAGGGAACAATTGAAAGAAGCTTCTTGGGGGCAGCCCCAAATTACCGATGCTTCGCACCTGCTCGTTTTAGCAAACAAAACCACGTTTACCGATAGCCTTATCGACGATTACATCAATAATCTCATTAAAACGAGAGGAGTTGAAAAAGAACAGCTTACCGATTATATCGGTATGATGAAAAATTCCCTTTTGCCGATGTCAGAAGATGAGAAACAATCTTGGACGGGCAAACAAACCTATATCGCTCTAGGAAATCTTTTAGCCGCGGCAGCGCATTCAAGAATCGATGCTTGCCCTATGGAAGGATTCAATGCCTCAAAATATAACGAAATCTTAGGGTTAGCGGACAAGAACCTAAACGCAGCGGTTGTACTTACTTTGGGATACAGGTCAAAAGAAGACAAAACGCAACACTATCCTAAAGTGAGGTATTCAAAAGAAAAATTATTTACACATCTATAAACACGAACATTTTAAATTTTAAAATTATGAAAAGAACAGTTTTAAGTATCGCATTGGTAGCCATTTTTGGATTAACGGCATCGGCCAACAACCCTATCGAAAAAGTGAAAAAAGAAGTAAAGGTCAGTGAAAGCTCGGTGACTTGGAAAGGGTATAAAGTTACAGGTGAACACGAGGGCAAGATTGGTCTAAAGTCCGGCTTTTTGACCATGGAAAAAGGAAAGCTAGTGGG
>JBARCC010000141.1:0-3057 GCA_049793635.1 Maribacter sp.
AAGGATAATCGAACAGTTATTTTTGAAACCAAAAGTCCCCCAAAGTATACGTATACTTCGTGTAATTTTGGTTTTCAATCGATAATAACCGCTTGTTGATGAACAGTGTTAACTATTAAAATATTTACTGTTCCAAATTGCTGGATTGAAGTTTTTCCCTGCTGCGAAACCATAATAAATGACCACAGAGGCGATACACTTGAACATAAAAAAGTAAATGATCCAAAACTCGGCACTAGAACCAGATTTTGAAAATAATCCTGAGGGAACCATCATGGTCACCATAAAACTGATTGCCAACACCAATACGGTAAGATTTACGATGTTCTTGAAAGGCCACATCAACATTTTACGCAGTGGGTGAAGGTCATTTCCCCATTGGTGTATTAAATAATGATAGCCATTGCCTATTGGCGCAAACAATAAGGGATCATCTTTATCTTCAAGTTTGAAGAGTTTTGAAGGAGCGATAATCTTAAATCCGTTGATTTCCAAATTATGCTCCCGTTCCATCGCTTTTATTTTAGAAACTGCCTCTGATGGTATTTCCCCCTTGAAGTATTTGGAATCTAAAAAGCGTAAACGGTAATCTATACAAATATTCTTGATTTCATCGATGTGAAATATTCTTGAACTTTCTAACAGATCAATATCAAATTGATTTCTTGGAGTGCCCATACCTCTGACAATGTTCTGCTCAATACGCTCCATCTCATTGTCCAAATCATTCAAAATACGATACACCTCATCAAGCCGTTGTTCTTCCGATTTGGAATCCTTCAGGCGTGCGGCGTGCAGTTTTTCTTTAACATCCGTTCTTTGTAGCAACATTTTTTTCTTTTTTTTAGCAATTGACTCAAAGTTAGCTAATTAATGATTTAAATTAAATTCTGTTTAACAAATTTAAGTGTTACCAAAACGTTAATGTTGATTTTCCTGGATATGCAAGCGATAAAATTTCTCCGTTAACTTCATTACTGCTTAAAAATCAACAAATTACCTTAGTGTTGCGCCCAGTTCACGTTCATAGGAAGCTTGTAGTTTGGACATGATTTTATCGATTTGCTTCTCTGTCAAGGTACTTTTTTCGTCCTGCAAGGTGAAGCTTATCGCATAGGATTTTTTTCCTTCAGGTATATTTTTACCTTGATACACGTCGAAAAGCGATATATCTGTCAAAAACTTGCGCTCGGCCGCGTACGCTATCTCATACATTTCTTTATAGGTAGATTTTTGATCTACCAACAAGGCAAAGTCTCTTTTAACTTCCGGGTATTTAGGGATTTCCTTAAATAAAATTGGTGTCTTTTGTAAACCCTCTAAAATGACATCCCAACTGAAATCTGCATAGTGTACTTCTTGCTTGATATCAAAATGGCCTGTAATCGATTTTTTAATCAATCCAAACGATACAAGTTCCTTTTTTTGATGATGGTACGCTAAACCTTCTGAAAATAGTGGGGAATTTGTTGGTTCGCTCTTAAGTGAATGAAAGCCTAATCGCTGTAAAACGGTATTCACTAAAGATTTTAACTCAAAAAAAGTAGTAGAAGCCGAAGTTACGGCCCAACTTGATGGTAAAGAATCTCCTGTCAAAAGTATGCTTAAGTATTTTTTTTCGATATTCTTATTTGATTTGGCATGGTACGTCTTGCCAAACTCGAAGAGTTTAAGGTTCGATTTTCTGCGATTAATATTATATCTGGCAGTTTCCAACGCGGAAAACAACGAAGATGTTCGCATGATGGAAAGCTCTCCACTTAGTGGATTTAGAATGGATACAGGCGAATCAATGGCCTCCCTTTGTTCGAGAAGCGTGTGGTAGGCCGGGTTTGTAAGGCTATTCGCCAGTATTTCATAATATCCTTTTGAGGATAATAGATTACCGACCGTGGTCTGTATTTTATGGTCTTCGGTAGGGGAGGTCGTCGCTATCGAGGCGTTCAGTTTTTCGCTGAAACCAATGTTATTATATCCGTATACCCGTAAAATTTCTTCGATGACATCTACTTGGCGCTGTACATCGACGCGGTACGAAGGCACTTCAAGACCCATACCCGCTTCCGTAGCGTTCTTGACCTTGATTTCAAGTGATGCCAAAATTGATTTTATAGTGTCTTGTAAGATTTTTTCACCAATCAATTTGTGAATTTTATCATAGGCCAAAAACACTTCAAAATTCTTCTTTTTATTCGGATACAGATCAACAATGTCAGAAGTGATATCGCCCCCTGCAATTTCCTTGATAAGCAAAGCCGCCCGTTTTAGGCTATATTCTACGTTCTCAATATCGATACCACGTTCAAACCTGAAGGAGGCATCGGTATTTAGACCGTGTCGCTTGGCTGACTTTCGTATGGAAATAGGGTTGAAGTAAGCGCTTTCTAAAAAAATCGAGGTGGTTTCATTGGTGACCCCAGATGCCGATCCTCCGAATACACCTGCCAAACACATCGGTTTTTCGGCATCGCAGATCATAAGGTCCTCCTCGTGCAGTGTGCGCTCTAAGCCATCTAATGTGATGAACTTGGTACCTTTAGGTAAGGTTTGGACCACTATTTTATTTCCTTTGATTTTTGAGGCATCGAAAGCATGCAAGGGTTGACCGAGCTCGTGCAGCACATAATTCGTCGCATCGACGATATTGTTCTTGGGAGTAATGCCAATGGCTTTCAACCTATTTTTTAACCAGGTCGGGGATGGTTGAACAATTAGATTACTTAACGTAACCCCACAGTAACGTGGCGCTAGAGCCGAGTCAATAATATCAACATCAATTTTTAAGGACCTATCGTTGATATTAAAATGACTTGTGGACGGGGTGATCAATTCAATCGACAGTTCTTTTTGTTTTAGACCGGCTTTTACGTCTCTCGCTACCCCGAAATGACTCATGGCATCGGCACGGTTGGGGGTGAGGCCTATTTCAAAAACGGTGTCGTTTTCGATATCGAACAGTTCAGCGCAGGGCGTACCTACCTTAAAATCATCGTCCAACACCATGATACCATCATGGCCGGTACCAAGGCCCAATTCACTTTCCGAGCATATCATCCC
>JBARCC010000142.1:0-2283 GCA_049793635.1 Maribacter sp.
GAAATACCTGTAAAAATGTTGATGGATACCGGAAGTAGCGATGCCGTCTGGCTCTTCACGGATGAGCGGTTGAAAGTTCCGGAGAAAAATTACCAAGACTTTTTAGGGAAAGGACTATCCGGAGATATTTACGGCCGGCGCACTAAGATTCAAAAGCTAAAAATTGCCGATTTCGTTTTAAGCAATGCAAAAGCTGCCTTTCCCAATATGGAAACGTTCAACAACCTCAATGACTTTGGAGATAGGAATGGCAGCTTAGGCGGGGAGGTCTTAAAACGGTTCAACATGGTTTTTGATTATGCACATCAAAAACTGGTGTTGAAAAAAAATGCAAACTTCGATAAAGTATTTCAATACAATATAAGCGGTATCGATTTGCAGCATGCGGGGATACGGTATGTGTCTGAGCGCATTGCGAATGCAAACGGGGTCGTCTACAACGATGTAAAGACCTACGGGGATGTACAGATCATATTAGAAGGTGCGACAAGACTTAGCGTCGTACCCGAAATAATCGTATCGGGAATTAGACAGGGGAGTCCCGCCCATTCTGCCGGACTTCAAGAGGGAGATGTGATTTTGGCGGTCAATGGAAAACGAATACACCGTTATAAACTGCAAGAAATCATGCACTTGTTGAACGACAAGCAAGGAAAAAAGGTAAAGGTGTTGGTAGAAAGATATAATAACGACCTTTTGTTCAGTTTTGTGTTAAAACCACTTTTTGAAAAATAAAAAAAGCCCAACTGCGAAGTTGGGCTTACTATTTTTAGGGGTATCAGCTCTATTTGGTACCAGTGCCTAAAACCTCACCTTTAATTTTCAAGACTTTCGTTGGCGTATCGGCATTTGATATAACGGTAATCGCCTTACGGATAGGTCCTACCCGATTTGTATCGTACTTCACCTGAATTTCACCTGTTTTACCGGGTAAAATGGGATCTTCCGGTTTCTTAGGAATGGTACAACCACAACTAGAACTTACTTTACTGATAATAAGCGGTGCTGTTCCCGTATTGGTGAATTCAAAAACGCGGACGCCATCGGCTCCTTTCGCAATTTCACCATAATCAACGGTCTCTGATTTAAATTCGATTTTGGCGGCAGTATCTTGTGCAGTAACACTAAATCCTAGCAAACCAATAAATAATACAAGTACTATTTTTTTCATCATTTTTAATTTTAAATGAATTTCAAAATTAAATCTTTTCAGATCAACCTCAAAATCCTTTTGTTATACTCTAACGTTACTTATTTTTGTTTCGTATTTATTGTTATGAGAAAAATTAGCTGAACGGACCGTTAGAATGTCAATTCGGCTTTATTTTTATCGTATACTTTGTAATAAGTCAAAAACTGTTCCAAATATGGATATCCCATCAAAATATAATCCCCAATCCACTGAAAGCCACTGGTACGCCTATTGGATGGACAATGGATATTTTCATTCCGTACCCGATGAAAGGGAGTCGTACACCATCGTAATTCCTCCTCCGAATGTTACAGGTGTGTTGCACATGGGCCATATGTTGAACAATACCATACAAGATGTTTTGGTTCGGAGAGCACGCTTACTGGGCAAGAATGCCTGCTGGGTGGCAGGTACCGACCATGCCTCTATTGCAACGGAAGCAAAAGTGGTGGCAAAGCTGAAAGAGCAGGGAATACAAAAAAATGATCTCACTCGAGACGAATTTCTAAAGCATGCCTGGGATTGGACACACCAGTATGGAGGAATCATTCTTGAGCAGTTGAAAAAACTGGGTTGTTCCTGTGATTGGGACCGCACTGCCTTTACGATGGACCAAGAACGCCACGACAGTGTGATAAAGGTCTTTGTCGATTTATACAATAAAGGACTGATCTATAGGGGCTATCGCATGGTGAACTGGGACCCCGAGGCCTTGACCACATTGTCGGACGAAGAGGTTATTTATGAGGAAAAACAAGGGTTGCTTTATTATTTGGCCTATAAAATTGAAGGTTCAAATGAAAAAGTGACCATCGCAACGACCAGACCTGAAACTATTTTAGGGGATACTGCCATTTGCATCAACCCGAACGACGAGCGTTTTACCCATTTGAAAGGGAAGAAGGTCATTGTACCCATATGTAATCGGATGATTCCGATTATATTCGATGAATATGTGGATATGGAATTCGGGACCGGATGTTTAAAGGTTACCCCGGCCCACGATATCAATGATAAGGCATTGGGTGAAAAATATGAATTGGAAACCATCGACATATTCAACGATGATGCCAGCTTAAATGGGTATGGAC
>JBARCC010000143.1:0-2207 GCA_049793635.1 Maribacter sp.
CGTTCAGTCGATTGGCTGGTCGTGTATTGGCGTCCATCCCCAGAGGCGGTAAGGATAAAGGGGAAGGTAGCATTCTAGGAGGTTTAGGGGACATTATTGGAGGGGATAATCGGTTTTGATGTACATAGGAAAAGAAGGGGTTAGTGGTTGGTGAGCTAGGGTTGGTTTGAAAGTGAAAAGTGAAAAGTGGAAAGTGAAAAGTCAGAACTGAAAAATCAGAAGTGACCATATTTTTTTATATTAACCATTAACCATTAACCATCAACGAACAACGAATAACGAACTTATGAGTTTCTATAAACTATATGATTTTTTAAGGGATTTGCAGAAGAACAATTCCAAGGAATGGATGGACGAGCACCGAAAACAATACCATGAGGTACGGGATTGGTATATTGGGTGGTTGAACGAGATGGATACCAAGCTGGGGCAAGTGGATAAGGATTATTATGCTACCTCCGGGAAAAAGGCCATTAACCGCATCAATAATAATTTAATGTATCATCCCGATAAACCCATCTATAAAGATCATTTTGGGGCGGGATTGGATAAGGCACCGAATACGGGTGATTTCTACATTCATCTAGGCACCAACGAGTCGTTTATAGCAGGTGGATTTTATCGGCCTCCCTCCAAAATACTTAAAAGTATCCGCGATGCCATCGATTATAATGGGGACGAGTTCAAGAAAATCATTTCCAAAAAATCGTTTAAGGATACCTTCGGGGGTTTGATGGAAGACGATATGCTCAAAACGGCACCAAAAGGGTATTCGCAAGACCACAAACATATCGATTTGTTAAGGCATAAGAGTTTTGCGGTGAGCTTCGACGTGACCCAAAAGGAGGTACAACAAGAGGATTTTCAGAATATCGTTATCGAAGTCTATAAAGAAATGCTTCCGTTACGGAGGTATTTGAACAAGGCGGTTACCGTATAAAAAAAAGGAAGGCATGTTTTTAAAGGAAACAAAAACGTTTTGAAGGTAAAATAAAGTTGACCACTTTTTTAGATGGCCTTACTACGGTTCCTGGAAATCTGGAGATGGATAAGGCTTCTCCTCGAACTACTTTTATGTACAAGGCAAATAGATTCTAGGTCCATACCCAACACTCTTTAACTTCATCTTATATAAAATTCAAGTACATTGAAGAACAAGAACATCAGAAGTGTAAAAAAAGAAATTCTTTCCGATAATTGGTATACGCTGAATAAATATGCGTACGAATATCAAAAACCCGACGGCACTTGGGAGACCCAGCACAGGGAGGCCTATGACCGTGGAAATGGTGCGGCCATTTTGCTGTACAATCCTGAAAAGGGCACGGTGGTATTGACCCGGCAATTTAGGATGCCCACCTATGTAAACGGAAACGAAGATGGGATGATGATCGAGGTTTGCGCCGGACTTCTAGATGGGGACAATCCTGCGGATTGTGTCCGCAAAGAAACCGAGGAGGAGACCGGTTACCAAATAAGCAATGTAAAAAAAGTGATGGAAACCTATATGTCACCAGGTTCGGTTACAGAAATCCTACACTTGTTCGTAGGCCGCTATGATGAAAGTATGAAGGTAAGTGAAGGCGGAGGTGCAGCCGATGAAACTGAAAATATCGAAGTGCTGGAAATACGTTTCGATAAAGCCATGGAAATGGTCTCTTCAGGGGAAATCAATGATGCAAAAACCATTATACTGCTTCAATATGCACAAATGAACATGTTAGTTGAATAAGAAATTCCCGACTGAGCGCAGATGTATGCTATTCAAAAAATCGGATTTGGCGGGGGCTGTCATTGGTGTACCGAGGCCGTGTTTTTATCGCTTAAGGGAATCGTAAAGGTCGAGCAAGGTTTTATTGCTCCAAAAGATAACCTGGCGCATTTCTCCGAAGCAGTTATCATACATTTCAGGGAAAGTGAAATAAGCCTGAAAAATTTAATTGCGATTCATCTGCATACGCACAGCAGCACCAGCAATCATTCCATGAGGGCAACATACCGTTCTGCCGTTTACTATATCGACGCCGAACAAAAACGGGATTCACTCGTCCATATCGAGGAACTCCAATCTGACTTCGACCGCACGATAATTACCCAGGTGATTCCGTTTGGGGCGTTTCAACCCTCCAAAGAAGAATTTCAAAATTATTACTATAAGGATACGGAGAAACCATTTTGCGAAAACCACATCTCACCTAAAATCGGGG
>JBARCC010000144.1:0-9773 GCA_049793635.1 Maribacter sp.
CTATTCGGGAAACGGCAACCTCCATATCTTTCATCAAGAAAGGATCGTGTAAATCTTTCAACTGCGGCCTAAAAAAGTTTTTGGCCTCCTCGTACGAGGATATTCCCCGTTGCAACAGTAATTGCGCCACCAGATCTTCCACGCCCAATGCATCGGCCAAGCGGTCGATGTCTTTTTGTTCGGGTTTTGGTTTAATGGTCCAGCGCATGGGGTGTTAAATTCAAATTCAAATGTCAAAAACAAATACAAGCCCGAAAGACTTTTACTATTTATTCTTAATTATTATGGTCACAATTTATTTAGATGTATAAAGGTGAAACGAATCTAAAAAATTTACTATTGACTTCCTTTATTTTTGATTATAGTGGCCATTATTCTTATTAATTGTTCTATTTCATCAATAAGTGATTCCCGTTCGGAATCGTTTCCATAGCCTATTTTAGAAAATATCTTCAAGTTAATTCGGGATTCTTTAAGCTCCTTGAGCGAAATGGTAGCTTTATTCTTAAAATCTCTATTAGATTGAGAACCCTGCATTTCCCCAAAGTTTAAAGCAGAGCTTCCGGCTGACCGTAACAATTGATGCCCATAATACTGCCCGGCGAAATCATTTGGCATTCCCTGACAGAAAACAGCAGTATCCCCAGCGAAATTAACTAGTCTTTCTTCCAAATCATAAGGCTTCTCAGGCATAAAATTGTATTTGGATTTGATTTTTGAGTTTGTATTTTATCTTGAATGAAACACCGTCTTTATCTCCAACTCTGCAAATTGCCTGAACATTTCCATAACGCCACAATATTTTTCGACGGATAAGTCTACTGCCTTTTGTAGTTTGCCTTCTTCAAGGTTATTCCCATGAAAATGATACTCGATCACTACTTTATCATAAAACTTGGGATGTTCGTCCGTTAGGTTGGCGATGGTCTCGATGTGGAATTCATCCACTTCCAATTTCATTTTTTTGAATAGCGATGCAACATCCAAGCCAGAACAACCTGCCAATGAGGATAGCATTAACGCCTTGGGCCGTAGTCCGGACCCATCCCCACCGTCTTCTTTTGCAATATCTATTTTTAAGGAATGCCCAGAAGGGTTATTGCTTTCAAAGGCCATATTGCCTACCCATTTTGTACTGATATGATTTGTTGTACCCATAATTTTTTGTTTCTTGTACCGGCACAAAAATACAAAATTCCCTACTGTCATTTCGGGCCTTTCGACTATGCTGATGGTAAAAGTAGATCGAAATGTATTGAACACGGATAGAGGGTCAGCTTGTGCCGTAGCCTATTAAAAGTTAATGTGCTCCTAACCTTAAAAATTCATCGATGCCTTTAGTACAACCGCTTGACCCGACCCATAGTCCGGAAACTGCAGAACTCGCCAAGTTCTTTAATGAAACCTTGGGATTTTGCCCTAATTCTGTATTGACCATGCAACACCGTCCCGCTATTTCAAAGGCGTTCATCAATCTCAACAAGGCGGTAATGGCGAACGAAGGTAGGGTAACGTCGGCCTTAAAACGCATGATCGCGTGGGTGAGCAGCAATGCTACAGGATGTCGCTATTGCCAAGCACATGCGATACGCGCTGCAGAACGTTATGGTGCTGAACAAGAACAGTTGGACAATATTTGGGAGTACAGAACCCACTCTGCATTCTCAGAAGCTGAACGTGCCGCGTTGGATTTCTCGCTACAGGCCTCTCAGGTACCCAATGGGGTGGATGCAGCGATTAAGGAACGACTTTACCAGCATTGGAACGAAGGTGAAATTGTGGAAATGTTAGGTGTAATTTCGCTGTTTGGCTACCTAAACCGATGGAACGATTCTATGGGTACCACCATTGAAAACGGTGCCGTTGAAAGTGGAAATCAATACTTGGGAAAACATGGCTGGGAAAAAGGGAAACATGATGGGTCAAGGTATTAGATGTCTACTTTGGAAAGTCTATCCTTTTACATAAATATCATGTAATAAAAAACCCATCTCAAAAGGATGGGTTCAAATTGCAGTAGTATTTTCAACTATGCATTATTATAATAAAAGCGCTCATGTACAATATGGTCTCCTTCCCACTTTTGTACCGCCACCTGTTCCATTTTTGCTCTATTACCATCTTTAAAGGTAACGTCCATAGTGGATTCTACAAACGTCGTTTTATCCACTTCGTTAGAACCAATATTATCAATACTTAGTGAGTGAAATTTATCAATGCTGTTTAAAAATTCTACTTCATACGCCCTGCATTCTTTTTTACCTTTTCTGGTGCCGCGTGGTTCTGTCATGATTACATCTTCCCCGTAATATTTGTCAAATGCATCCAATAACTTTCCTTGTTGTAACTGATGGTAAATGTCCTGTGCTTTTTCTTTGTAGTTCATAAATTTATTTTTAATAAAACTAAGATATTTTTACATACAACAGTTGTATATACAAGTTATTAACATCAATTTATAGTCTCTTTAAGAATTTTAGCAACTTTCATCCGTAGCTGTGGCACAACCTCGTCTTCGAACCACGGATTTTTACCACGCCAAAAATGATTGACCGGTGAGGGATGCGGCAAGGGGAAAAATTTCGGTAAAAAATCCCGATAGTTGAGCACATTCTCGGTCAGATTTTTTTTAGATCTTTCCGCCAAATACCGGTCTTGCGCATACTTGCCGATCAATATAACCAAGCGTACTTTTTTAAAATGCTCCCAAACCTTCGAATGCCATAATGGGGCACACTCCTTTCTGGGTGGTAAATCTCCCGTTGCACCTTTTCCAGGATAACAAAAGCCCATAGGTAAAACCGCAAAATTATCAGGATTAAAGAATTGTGCATCGGTAACGCCTAACCACTCACGTAATCTTCTGCCACTTGGGTCATCCCAAGCCACGTTCTGCTCGTGTGCCTTTTTTCCTGGTGCCTGACTCACCAAAATAATTTTAGAATGTGTAGTTGCCGCAATAATAGGTCGTGGGCCAAGCGGCAAATGTTCCTCACAAACCGCACAGTTCCTTATTTCGGTCAATAGTTTTTGCATCAAATACCCTTCACTTATCCGTTAGACTTTTTCAAAAAATACATTGGCTCAGCGAGGGAACCCAAAGCTATGTTTCCCACACACAGATTACTTCGTGGCTCGCAATGACCTTACACGACAAATGTTCTCAACAGCCAAATGGTCAACATGCCCCAAAATGTTCCCGTTGCCATGCTCAATATCGCCAAAACAATGGCATGTGGCATCCACTTAAGGTTGTAAGCCACCGTTACTGCCGGTGCCGTAGCAATTCCGCCAACATTCGCCATACTGGCGATAGGGACCCAAGCCATATTCACGTTCAGTAGTTTTGCAATAAAGATCATGAACATAAAATGACCCACCAACCAAATCGATAAAAAGCCTAAAAAAGGCAAATTGAATCCAAGGGTGGCGATTTGCAGTTTCAGTCCCAAGACGGCCATTACGATGATAATCAATATTCCACCAGCTTTTAATGTGAACCTATAATTCCACCTGGTGATTACATTGCTCAATACCAACCCTATCACGGATAACAACACCACTTTTACCACAAAACTGTCCAGTATAACGTTACTTCCTATCACGATTCCGAGCAAAATAGATCCACACAGCAAGGGGGACCATTTTTTACCGCCCTCCATGCGAATATCTTCGGGTATCGCAACATCGGTTACGTTGAACCAGCGGTTTAATACATCACTTTTTTTTATGGCCTGAAACATTAAAATCGTCCATACATTGACCAAAATATTATCCATGACCAAAACTGTTAAAAAGATATGTTCAGGACATTCCACCAATTCTTTCAATACTAACTGACTCGTACTACCGCCGATCCAACTACCCACAATGGGTGGGATTCCCATCCAGTAGCCTTCACCGACCATGGTTTTTGAAATCAATTCGGTGCCATTTAAAAAGAACATCAGTACTATCGGAAATACAGCTATGAACAAGGAACCCGCGGCAAATACAAGAATGGGCTTAATGCCGATTGATTTCAACTGACCCAATGACAAACTGCTCATTACCGCAATAATCGCTAGTGGGATAAAGTAATCCTTACTAAAGTCATGAATGGCCGCTTGTGAAAAATCAGCATTCAAAAAGAAAGAGATAAGGGCAGGAATGATATAGGCCAGTAGAATCGCCGGAACCCAATCGAAAAAAGACTTTATGTGCTTATTTTCCCATCGGTCCAGGTAATACACCGCTATGACCGTGAACGCTGCAATGGCCCATGGTGTTAACATGATGTCAATATAAGCCATTTTTTATTTAATACGTCACGGTTTTTCAAACTGTATATGAAAAGATTAATTGATATGTAAAAACCTTTATTTCTTTCCCCCGACAATGATGACTATCTCCCCTTTTGGCGGTTTATCGGAAAAGTGTCTTAAAACCTCTTTCGCCGTTCCACGCACCGTTTCCTCGTACAATTTTGTCATTTCCCTTGATACGGAAACTGGCCTATCCGAGCCAAAATACTCGGCAAAATGAGCCAAGGTTTTGACCAATTTATGGGGCGATTCATAAAAAATAATAGTTCTGGTTTCCTCGGCCAACATTTTAAGACGGGTTTGCCTACCTTTTTTTACGGGCAAGAACCCTTCAAAAACAAACCTATCGTTTGGTAGACCACTGTTCACCAATGCGGGAACAAAGGCGGTTGCACCGGGTAAGCAATCTACCTCAATCCCATGTTCGACACAGGCACGGGTCAATAAAAAACCCGGGTCTGAAATCGCAGGGGTGCCTGCGTCCGAAATCAGTGCCATGGTCTCATTATTCTTTAATCGTCCTATCAAATAATCGACCATATGATGTTCATTGTGCATATGGTAACTTTTCATAGGTGTCGCAATCTCAAAGTGTTGAAGCAATTTACCACTGGTGCGTGTGTCTTCTGCAAGAACAAGGTCGACCTCTTTCAAAATACGGATGGCCCTCAAGGTCATATCCTCTAAATTACCGATCGGTGTTGGAACCAAGTATAATTTTCCCATGCTGCTACATTAAAAAACCCAACACGGTGGTTGGGCATTATCGTCTTCAACTTTTAACCTAAACTACCTTACGGCAATCCCACGAGACATTCAAAAGAACTTAATGTTTGATTTCGCCGCAAGCTTCGAGGCATTAAATCTGGATTATCGAGTTAAACGAACCGCCGGGAAATAACTTCCATAAACCGCTCCTCATATTCTTCTTTGCCCGTCCAATGGTTATAGTCTGGTTTGACCATGTTGATAATAAAGGATACGGAGCGTTCTTCAGAGTCGATGGTCTTGAGTTGCGAGAGTACTCTATTGTAGTCCTCTATATTGCCATTGAACAAATGCTTTACAAATGCCAATCTATTGTTTAGATCTACCTTTATATCCGTTCTGTCCGTACGGTCATTCAGGGATTTAGACTTATCAGCCTCACCATTCCCCTTCTCCTTGGCGGGCATAAAAAGTTCCATATCATTTTTTTGATAGTTCGGTTTGGACATGAACTCGGCAAGTACATCTTCTAATTGCTCATTATTGGGCATTTCTGAAACCATGTCCTTTATCGTGTCCATACCAGGAATCATGATATCTTCTTCATGGGGGTTATTCTCGGGCACGGTCTGGTTGGAGCGCAATATGGCATTCGCCATTTCCTCGAATTTGGCGGCGATTGCATTTTTAGAGACATCGACTTCCAGTTCGTTCAGTTCTTCCTCAATAAAACGTAGCACGGCGAGTTTTTCATAAAGATCCTTCGATAGTTCATATAATCCCGAAACATCGTCAAGGTCATCGGCGGTAAGAATCTCCGTTGCTAATTTTTTCAAATCTTTTTTCAACTTTACTTTCATCACACAATTTTATAGGTCTGGACCAAGAAGGCGGCTTTTTTTAATAACTTTATCACTCCTAAATAAGAAAACGAAAAACCCCGTATTTTCGTCTAAAATTACAAAATGTTTCTCGAAAACACTGTTAATCATCAAGAACAATTCGGCTGGATAGAAGTCATCGCCGGATCTATGTTTTCTGGAAAAACAGAGGAACTTATCCGTAGATTGAAACGTGCCCAATTCGCCAAATTAAAGGTCGAGATTTTTAAGCCCATGGTCGATACCCGTTATGACGATGAAATGGTCGTTTCCCATGACGCTAACGAAATACGCTCGACACCGGTACCTGCAGCAGCCAACATCCGCATTCTTGCCGATACCTGCGATGTCATCGGCATCGATGAAGCCCAGTTTTTCGATGATGAAATCGTAACCGTTTGCAACGACCTCGCGAATAAAGGGGTTCGGGTCATCGTAGCGGGCTTGGATATGGATTTCAAAGGAAAGCCGTTCGGACCTATGCCCGCACTAATGGCCACTGCGGAATATGTTACCAAGGTACATGCCATCTGCACCCGTACCGGAAATCTTGCGCATTACAGTTTCCGAAAATCGAGTAATGATAAATTGGTCATGTTGGGGCAAACCGAAGAATATGAACCTTTAAGTCGTGGAGCCTTTTATAAGGCCATGTTGAAGGAACGCGTAAAGACAATGGATGTACATTCAGAAGTAATCGATACCAATACACCGAAATCGAATGGATAAGGCCCAAGAAACGGTTTTAGAGATCGACTTGTCTGCCTTGACCCATAATTATCATTATCTACGGTCAAAGATCAAACCGCATACGAAGTTCATGGCCGTAGTGAAAGCCTATGCCTATGGTAGCGACGCACAAGAAATTGCGCTGCACCTTCAGGAATTGGGAACAGAATATTTTGCGGTGGCCTATGTGAACGAAGGTATTCGATTACGGCAAGCAGGCATTACAAGACCGATTTTGGTGCTTCACCCACAAAAAGTACATTTTAAGGCCTTGATCGAAAATTGCCTAGAACCCAGCATCTATTCCAAGACTATTCTCGAAGACTTTATAGCAAAGGCTCAAGAGCTGTTGGTAACCGATTATCCAGTGCACCTTAAGTTCAATACTGGATTGAATCGCCTTGGGTTTTCAGTGGATGATATCCCTTTCATCCATTCTACCGTAAAAAATCAGCAGGCAATAAAGGTAATAGCCGTACTCTCCCATTTGGCCGCATCGGAAGATAGGGCGGAGATCGCATTTACCCAACATCAATTGCATCAATTCGAAGATATTTGTCACGGCGTAGATGCCTTATTCGCACAAAAACCCTTGAAACATGTTCTCAATACTTCAGGAATTATCAATTATCCCGCAGCACAATATGATATGGTGCGTAGTGGAATAGGGCTGTATGGATATGGGAACCATCCCGAAGTGGATCGTTATTTAAAACCTATCGCTACCTTAAAAACCATCATCGCACAAATACATCACATTGCTGCCGGAGAAACCGTTGGTTATAACCGAAAATATACCTCGAACAAAGCGACCATAACGGCTACTTTACCCCTTGGGCATGCCGATGGCATTGGTAGACAGTATGGAAACGGTAAAACATATGTTCTCGTAAATGGTACAAAAGCCCTGATTATTGGCAATGTTTGTATGGATATGATCATGATCGATATTACTGACATTGACTGTAAAGAAGGTGATGAGGTTATCGTCTTCGGAACAACGTTGCCCGCGACCGCATTTGCGGAAAACGCGAATACCATATCTTATGAATTGATTACGGGACTATCACAGCGCATTCAAAGGGTCATTAAAATATAATCCCTTTTTTAACTTTTAATTAAGGAATAAAAAAAAGCACTACTTTTAAAGCCACTAACAAATAACCATTATTTAAATCGTAGAACACATGTTAAAAGAATTCAAGAATTTTATTATGACGGGGAACGTCATTGATTTGGCCGTTGCCGTTATCATGGCGGGAGCCGTTGGTTTGGTCGTTAACGGATTTGTTACCGACATTATGATGCCCATTGTTGGCCATTTTAGTGGCGGCGTTGATTTCGCCGATCTCAAAATTGTGCTTTCCGAGGCTGTAGTAGGCGCGGACGGTGTCGTTGCAAAGCCCGAAAATGCAATCATGTACGGTAAGTGGGTGAACGCCCTTGTAAACCTGGTAATTGTTGGGTTTGTAATGTTCTTGATCGTAAAGGCTTACAACAAAACAAAAACCCCACCAGCACCGGTCGAAGAGGCGCCGAAAGGACCAACAGCGGAAGAGTTGCTGATGGAAATCCGTGATGCCTTAAAAAAATAAAGTAAAGATAGCGCCTTGCGTAATTCAAGGCTACCGTTGCACTGCAACTCATTTTAACCAAAGCCTCCAACATGGTACGCTAACGATGTTGGAGGTTATTTTTTATGCCGGGAATACATTGGTCGTAACGCTTCGATAGTCGTATCCAAAGTTCTATTTTGTTGTATTCCTAACTTTTTGTGATATTTTAATTATTCTTCTTTAAATTCCTTCATGCGGTGTTTCTAATCCTTATTTTTGCTGCTCAATTTTAACGAATAAAAATGAAAGTAGCCGTAATTGGTGCCACCGGAATGGTGGGCGAGGTAATGTTGAAGGTGTTGGCCGAGCGTAATTTTCCGCTGACGGAACTATTATTGGTCGCCTCCGAACGTTCGATAGGGAAAAAAATAAACTATAAAGGCAAAGAGCACACGCTAATAGGCCTGGCAGAGGCGGTTGCGGCAAAACCACATATCGCCATATTTTCCGCTGGTGGGGATACCTCGTTGGAATGGGCTCCAAAATTTGCCGAAGTAGGCACCACCGTAGTCGATAATTCATCGGCCTGGCGTATGGACCCCTCTAAAAAACTGATCGTCCCAGAAATCAATGCCCACGAGCTTACGAAATCAGATAAAATTATTGCCAATCCCAATTGTTCCACCATTCAATTGGTCATGGCCTTATATCCTTTACACAAAAAATATAAAATGAAACGCGTCATCGTTTCCACCTACCAATCCGTTTCTGGAACCGGGGTAAAAGCAGTACAGCAATTGGAAAATGAAATTGCCGGTGTGCAGGGCGAAATGGCCTATCCTTATCCAATAGGCCGCAACGCATTGCCCCACTGCGATGTATTCATGGAAAATGGATATACTAAAGAAGAAATGAAACTGGCTCGTGAGCCTCAGAAAATATTAAACGACCGTACCTTTTCGGTAAGTGCTACGGCAGTGCGTATTCCTACCGCTGGGGGACACTCAGAATCGGTGAACGTAGAGTTTGAAAATGATTTTGAATTGAACGAGGTAAGACAGCTTTTGAACGACATGCCGGGCGTCACCGTTCAGGACAATCCAGATACGAACACGTATCCGATGCCCATGTATGCCCACGATAAAGATGAAGTCTTCGTAGGACGTATCCGCAGGGACGAAACGCAGCGAAATACTTTGAACATGTGGATCGTGGCCGATAATTTAAGAAAGGGAGCAGCGACCAATGCTGTGCAGATTTCAGAGTATTTAATTGCAAAAGATTTGGTATAGCCCCAGGGGTTAAAGAACGTTAAAACCTTCGAAACGGTACCGTTTCGAAGGTTTTTTTATGGTATTTTAGTGGCAAAACCGCTACACATGAAAAAATTAGTGTTCCTATTGCCTTGTACCGCAATATTCTTTTCTTGTTTAAACGAACCTAAATCAGATGCTATTATCGTGAATTACCCCATCACCGCAAAAGTAGATACCGTAGACACCTATTTTGGAACCGAAGTAAAAGACCCTTATCGATGGTTAGAGGATGATAGAAGCTCAGAAACCGAATCTTGGGTCGAAGAACAGAATAAGGCC
>JBARCC010000145.1:0-3821 GCA_049793635.1 Maribacter sp.
GTGCTGGGGCAATGTTCTATTCCCTTGGGCACTACGATGATCTCCCCTTCCCGAACTACCTCGGTACGGTCCCTAAATTGCATGTGCAGCGTACCTTTTAATACCTGAAAAAGTTCATCTTCATGCTCATGGGAATGCCAAACAAACTCGTCTTTTACTTTTGCCAAGAGTACTTGCATATCATCCACGACCGCTATTTGGTGGGGAGACCACTGTTTATGGATCAGCGCGTGTTTTTCTTTTAGATTGATGGATTTCATCGGTGTTCTTTTTTAGTATGGTTGGCCGCATTAGGGATTGGAGCAAACTACCGTGTAGTGCGGAAAGCCCGACACCCATTGCAAATGGGTGGAATGCCTTAAATGCCCAAAATTAATTTTGCGATTAGAAAGAAAATCAATATGCCGAAAATATCGTTACTGGTCGTGATGAAAGGGCCTGTTGCTATTGCGGGATCTATACCCCGTTTATGGAGGAAAAGGGGCACGAACGTACCCACGAACCCTGCCACCACGATGACGGCTACCAACGAAACGGAAATGGCCACGGAGGTCAAGAAATCACCTTTCCAGACCCAGGTGAAAATCAATAATAGGCAGGCGAGGATAAACCCGTTCAGCAGGGCCAATAACATTTCTTTGACCAACCTGCTTCCGATACTGCCCCTGATATCATCATTGGCGAGACCTTGAACGATGATTGCGCTCGACTGTACGCCCACGTTACCCGCCATGGCCGCAATCAACGGGGTAAACAGGAACAGTACCGTATATTCCCGGAACATTTCCTCAAAGCCGCCCATGATTACGGCCGCGCCAGCACCCCCGAAAAGACCTAGGATCAGCCAAGGCAACCTTGCTTTGGTCAGTTCCAAAATACCGGCGTCCGCTTCCACACCCTGGGAAATACCTGCCGCCATTTGATAATCGCGTTCGGCCTCCTCTTTGATGACGTCGATAATGTCATCGATGGTAATACGGCCCACCAGCCTTCCTATTTCATCGACGACGGGGATGGCCTCTAAATCGTACTTGCTCATGATGCGAGCCACTTCTTCTGGGTCTTCGTTGACATTGACATAATCTACATTTGGGATGAATACATCCTTGATGTGCGTTTTCGTGGAGGTGGTCAACAAGTCCTTCAGGGATAACCTTCCTTTTAGTTTGTCCTCGTCATCGACCACATAAATGGAATGTACGCGGGTTACGTTCTCCGCTTGCGCCCGCATTTCTTTTACACAGGTCAACACGTTCCAATTTTCATTTACTTTCACCAATTCTTTTGCCATAAGACCCCCTGCGGAATTTTCTGCATAGCGCAAAAGGTCGACAATATCTTTGGCATGTTCACGGTCCTCGATTTTCGAGATAACGTCTTGTACCTGTTCTTTAGGAAGCTCACCGATGATATCGGCGGCATCATCGGTATCCAGTTCCTCAAGCTCGCTGGCGATTTCCTTTGAGGACATATTGGCCAGAATCGCCTCGCGTACATCCTCGTCAAGCTCGGTAAGAATGTCCGACGTTTTATCGGTGTCCAATAATTTAATGAGGTAGGTAGCTTCGTCATCGTTCAACTCGTTGATGATTTCAGCGATATCGGCATAGTGGACATCTGAAAACAGGGCATTGAGTTGAGCATCGTCTTTGGCCTCAATAAGCTGTTCTATTTCCGTTACAAGTTCGTCTGTAAGTTTAAAGGGTATCATCTGCTATCTTCTTGGTCAATGCTATAAAATCAGCTACTGCAAGCTGTTCGGGTCTTTGGTCAAATATAGTATCTTCTTTAAGAATATCGGATAGCTCTAAAGATTTTAAGCTATTGCGAAGGGTCTTTCTACGCTGGTTAAAAGCGGTTTTGACCACCCTATAGAATAAGGACTCGTCACAGGCCAATTGAAAATTGGCCTTTCTGGTAAGCCTCAACACGCCCGATTGTACTTTTGGTGGTGGGTCGAAAACTTCGGGATGCACCGTAAACAGGTATTCCGCTTCGTAAAAGGCCTGTACCAGTACCGAAAGAATGCCATAGGTTTTGCTGCCTTCTTTGGCACAGATGCGTTTGGCGACCTCTTTTTGGAACATTCCCGAAAATTCCGGAATCTGGTGTCGTAGTTCTAGGGTCTTAAAAACGATTTGGGTAGATATGTTGTAGGGGAAATTTCCAGTAATCCCAAATTGTTCCTGCCCAAATAGGGATTGCAGGTCGTAATTTAAAAAATCGGCCTCGATTACCCTTAGCGACCCATTGCCTTCCAATACCTTTGGATGCTCTAAGGGAAAGGTGTGGTTAAGGTATACGATAGACTCCGCATCAAGGTCCATGGCCACCAAATTGATATCCCTCAACAATAAGTATTTTGTCAACACCCCGGTGCCAGGACCGATTTCAATGACATTGTTATACCCTTTTTGTAAAAGGGTCTCGGCAATCTGTTTTGCGATGCCTTCGTCTTTCAAAAAGTGCTGGCCAAGGTATTTTTTCGCTTTTACGGGCCCTTTATCCCGATTGTTCTTTAGAGCATATTTGTCCGATGTATTCTTTTTTCGCTTTGTTCCCATCTGCTTTTATCTCCTTTCTATGTGCGTTACTTAGTACGTGGTCAAATACCTTTTAAGAGGTACCGGAACCCTATTTGTTTTTAATGTTTAGGCCGATGGTCATCTTTAATTCATGTTCTCTTCGTGAGTTGCCCGATATCGCTACCGATTGGAGGAACGAAATACCCTTGACAGCGGTTTTGTATCGTAGACATCACAACATCCTAAACAAGCATTAAGAGGCCATCATCATTATGGTTTTGCGATATAGACCCACGCTTTTTTCCCGGAGGCCAGTACTACAGGTACCCGCTCGTACGCTTCACCCTCATAGGCGTCAGCCTTCTCCAGTTCTTGAGGCGATAATGTGTACACCTGTCCGTTGAGCACATCTGTATCCTCTCCGGTAAACGCCAAAGTAGGGTAGCGGTTGGCCACTTTCAGGTCTGCTATCCTATACTTTTTTAGGGTATCCCCAAAACCGACCAAGGGTCTGGAAAACACTCCCAGCTGTACTTCTTTTTCCTGTAATGTACCGTAGGTAAATAGATAGTGGGTGGCACTGGCGCGCTGTACGAAATACTCATCAACAAGTTCCAACTCGGTTTTAAAGGACACCAATTGGCCGGCGAACTTGCGTTGAACGCGCTCTATCAATCTTGGGGCATCCTCTTCATAATATCGTTCTAGCAAGGTTTTATCCGCCACCGTATACTGCACCGAATAGGTGACACCCCCCATATCTTCCTCGACCAATACCTTGGCGAACTTGGCACTTAAAAATTTACCGGTCGAAAGTACCTCGGGAATGTGAATTTCTTTCATCCATTGTACCCAGGAGGCATGGGCAGTTTCTTCGATATTGGTGGTAACGTTATAAATGTACATGTTAGGAGTCAAGTTGAAGTTCAAAAATCAAGTTCAAGTGTCAAGTTCAAAAAATAGGATTACGAGTTTGTTTTTTAACTTAAATAGTCATTTCAATTGAGCGCATCTCCCCTGAGCATTCTAAAGTTCTTTCGGGCCTGTGGAAAGTAATAGCTGTCTTGGTAGTTATAGATGATCTGCTCGTAGTGTTCCTTTGCCTTTTCAGGATTGTCGAATTGGGTCCTATATAGCTCGGCCATTGCAAAATGGGCATCGTCGGCTAAAATACTGTTGGGGTAAAAGGTGATGATTTTTTGGTAATTGAGCTGTGCTTTCGCGTAATTTTTTAGTGAGGTGTACAATTGCGCCTGTTTCAGCAACGCCTCATCTTCTATTTTTTCACCCTTGTGG
>JBARCC010000146.1:0-1611 GCA_049793635.1 Maribacter sp.
ACATAGCCTTGTTAAAAGAACTACAGCGTGCGTTTTCCACCAAAGAAATGCCGACGATTTACGCCTCTACCTTGTTCAATGTTTTTGGCGGAAAATTTGCGGCACATTATCTAGCGAAGCCGTATTACGGATATTATCCCACGGCAGAGTCCCCAGGTCCCGCCCAGCTGGCAAAAGAATTTACATCGAACTATCCAGAGACCGAAATCGATTGGTTGACGGCATTGAAAACTAGAGAGGAAACTTCCTTTGGGGAGGCCTATAGTTTTAAGTTTAACATTCCGGTAGATTGGGAATTTACGTTCGATGATATCGATGACATTCCAAATCTTGTAGATAAGGAAGCCATCATGGATTGGATTTTAGAATCGCCAGAAATGGCAACGGTTCTTTTTAAACTTGATATCCCTATAGAAAAGTACCGATGGAGAAGTAACGTTCACGGAAACACCCTATATATTACTGGAAAAACTACCGTGTTGTGCGTATTGGCCCCAGTTTTAAGTCGAAATAACGAAAACGAGTACCAACCTATCCAATTAGAGGATACTTCATTATTTCAAATATTATAGCGGTATTTTCGTTACAAAGATACTTTAGAGTACAAGATAAAAAAACCTTAGTTGAACCCTATCCTTAAATACACCCTCGTATCCATATGCCTCCTAACGGTGCATCAACTGTTTGCACAAAACAGTCAGTTAAGAGCATATACTATCGAAGACGGGTTACCACAGTCCCAAGTGTATGACATGGTACAAGATGAAATGGGGTATCTGTGGTTGGGCACCCAAGGGGGTGGACTCGCCAATTTTGATGGAATCAAGTTCGAGGTTTGGAACGAACGTGACGGTTTACTCTCCAATTATATTGATGCCTTGTATGTATCCAACGACTCGATATTTATCGGAAGCAAAAAAGGACTTTCCATAAAAGTAAAGGATACGTTCATCAATTTTGAATCACCACAAATTCTTCAAATATATCGTGCTGGGAATATACTTTACGTAGCCAGCAAAAAGGGTATTTATAGTTATGTAGGGCGTACGCTAAGTAAGATACCCATTCATCCTGAAGTGGATAATACTCCCGTTAATGCCATTCTGTTTGATGGGGACTACTACTGGCTTGCGACGAAGATGGGTTTATGGAAGCTCAGTGAATTAAGTGCCAATGCAGCCGTAAAGACTAAAGTTGAGGTCAATGATTTTACTTCGGTGGTTTCTCATGATCACAAAATACTGGCCGCTACTTTTGACGATGGCGTTTTTATCATCGATCAAGATAATACGAACGACACGTTTCTAATGCCAGAACCGTCCCGCATCAATTCCATGTCGATTCATAATGCAAATGAATTATGGATATCGACTGATAATGATGGTATTACGGTGGTGGAAACGGATAAATTCGCTGAGGTGAAACGGCTGAATACGGCTTCGGGATTGGCAACGCCCCATGTCAGAAAAACCATAAGCGACACCAAGGGTAATCTGTGGATAGCAACTTCCGGTGGGGGACTTTATACCTATTTTCAAAATAATTTTCAGCATTTTGATACAAAAACGGGCTTAAAAGGAAGTCGAATTTATGCCGTACACAAGGCAAAAG
>JBARCC010000147.1:0-2793 GCA_049793635.1 Maribacter sp.
GTCCCCTGACGAGTTACAGAAGAAAGAACATCGGAATTTTTCTGGTAATTGATTTTCTTTATACTTTCCTATTTTTGACTAAATATATAATATGAACATTCTAGTATTAGGGGCAGGTGGTCGCGAACATGCGTTTGCCTGGAAACTCAAACAAAGTAAACATCTTTCCAAGTTATTTATAGCCCCGGGAAATGCGGGTACTTCTACACTAGGGATCAATGTTCCAATAGCGGTTAACGATTTTCAAAAGATTAAGGAGTTGGTTCTAAAAGAGCAGATTCAGTTGGTCTTGGTGGGTCCGGAAGATCCTTTAGTCAACGGCATACATGACTACTTTCGTGATGATAAGGACTTGGCATCGGTAGCGGTAATAGGTCCGGAAAAATTGGCGGCCACGTTAGAGGGAAGCAAAGAATTTGCGAAGGAATTCATGATGCGGCACCAGATTCCGACCGCCCAGTATAAAAGTTTTACCGCCCACACGGTTGAAGAGGGCTTTGCTTTTTTAGAACAACTAGCACCGCCCTATGTTTTAAAAGCGGACGGACTAGCCGCCGGCAAGGGTGTTGTAATCTTAAATGAGCTCGATGCGGCCAAAAAGGAATTGAGAGCGATGTTGGTCGATGCGAAGTTCGGTCTCGCAAGTACCACCGTGGTCATCGAAGAATTTTTGGAGGGTATAGAGTTGAGTGTTTTTGTACTTACCGACGGAGACGATTATAAAATACTACCCACGGCAAAAGACTACAAACGAATCGGGGAAGGTGATACCGGTCTCAATACGGGGGGTATGGGCGCAATTTCTCCTGTTCCTTTTGCGACCAAATCGTTTATGCATAAGATTGAACATCAAATTGTAAAACGTACCGTAGAAGGGCTTAAAATCGATAATATCCCTTATAAAGGATTTATCTTTATCGGATTGATTAAAGTTGGGGAGGAGCCCAAGGTCATCGAGTACAATGTGCGTATGGGTGATCCCGAAACTGAGGTGGTCTTGCCAAGAATCAAAAACGACTTTGTGCTATTGCTTCAGGCCGTAGCCGAGAAGCGTTTAAAGGATATCGATATACAGATAGACGAGCGTGCGGCTACAACGGTCATGATGGTTTCAGGGGGATACCCTGAGGCGTATGAGAAGGGAATGACAATACAAGGGGTGGATGGTATCAAAGATTCTTTGGTATTTCATGCTGGCACCACCACGAAGAATGGTAATTTGGTTACCAACGGCGGCAGGGTGATCGCGATAACTTCGTTGGGAAAGGATGTTAAAACCGCATTGGCAACATCGTATAAAAACGTAGCAAAGATTTCCTTTGAAGGAATGAACTATAGAAAAGACGTGGGTTTTGACCTGTAAGGATAAAATCGTATACGATTTTATCCTTACAGGTTTTAATGAATTTTAGGATTTACAGATACGAATGAGAAGTGCTCGAAGTATCTTCTTCCCCGTTATCGTTGTACTTTTTCAATTGAAGCATCCAATAGACGAACGCAACGGAGCCGATCAACATAAATATCCAATTAAGGACATTTGCCAATGCCCAACTCTCTGTAAACCTTAGAAAATCTAAAGGAGCGAACAGAACGTTCACGAATAAATCCTCGATACCTTCAAAAAATGATTTCATCTTATTCCTATATTTACCAACAAAAATATAAAAAGCTTAGATGATTTCAAGCATTTTTGAGAAAACAAAACCGGTGAACTTCATCATTGTACTGGTTTTCATGTTTCTGTTTTACTGGTGTGTCCAATTTTATCTTTTTGAGGCTACGGTCATAGATATCCCTATAGCGCGCACAATGGTAGTGCTAACGGTACTTTTTATAAGTGTCTTCGTGGTAGATTTCGTTGTGAAGCGCAACAAAATCACCAAAAATAATTCTTTTGCCATATTATATTTTGTTTTACTTTTTGCAGTTTTTCCAAACACTTTGGGAGACAGCGAGGCAATTTTCACTAGTTTTTTCTTATTGCTCGCTTTACGTCGTCTGCTAAGCATTAAATCGCTGAAGAATATAAAACTGAAAATATTCGATGCGGGCCTTTACATTTGTATTGCGAGCATTTTTTATGAGTGGGCCATTCTGTATCTATTATTGGTTTTCGCCGCAATCTATTTTTACGACCCGAAAAACATAAGGAATTGGTTGGTGATTCTATCGGTCGTCTTCTGTTTCTTCATGATATTGTATGGGGCCCTTGTCTTATTGGAAAATGTATTTTTTTTGACGCAGCATTATAATTTCAGAATAGACTTGAGCAATGTATATGCCGTAAAATGGTGGCTCGGTATCAAACTATCCATTTACGCAGTTTTAAATTTAGCCTTGGTGTTCTGGATTTTTCTCAGATTGATTAAGGGCGGTATGGGACAGGTCGTCATTATGAGGTTGATTGCATTATCGTTCGTGTTGGGTTTGGTAGTCAATGTGTTGGTAACTGGCGAGAATACGAATGCGGTGATCATTACTTTTTTCCCATCGGTTGTTTTTATAGTCAATTATCTAGAGTCCATCAAAAAGCCTAAACTGTTAGAGCTCATTTTAATAAGTAGTATTTTGGTACCGATTGTTGTATTTATTGGTAATATATAGCTTAAATCAATAAACTTTATCTTCGTAAAAAAGTAAGTATGTTCAGTGAATTCGCATTTTCTATATTTCAAGAAAGTATTGAGAGGTATCATATTAAAGATGATGTCTATCAAAGTTTCAGTAATCCATACCCTAAAGAAGGGATAGAGCATCTATTATACCGTAAAAATTGGATAGACACTGTGC
>JBARCC010000148.1:0-24295 GCA_049793635.1 Maribacter sp.
TTTGAAAATAGCACCAAACTCCACTTTCCGCACATCGGTGAGGTAATAGACGAGCGCTAAAATCAAGTTCGCCCAACCCCCCGTCACCAACACAAAACTACTGGTCCACAAGGCTTTATTGATTGGAAAGGCAAGGTCCCAAAAATGACCGATCATTAATAAGCTGCCCCCTAGGCCCATTAAGATGGTAGCTTTCTTCTCCTGGTTTGATATCAATATCAAGCCCGTAAAAATTCCTAATAGAGCGCTTGCAATGGATGGAATTGTGCTTAAAAACCCCTCCGGATCATAGTCTGCCTTATAGTTATGGCTTCCGAAAAGCTGTACGTCGAACCAATTTGCCAAATTATTCGGCGCCCTGTCCAACGTTGAGGCCATACCCTCTACTGGAACAAGGCTCATCAATGCCCAATAACCCACTAAAATACATGCGGTAATCCCCACTAATTTTTTCCAATGAACATGAATAAACAGCAAGGCTGTAATACAAAAAACGACCCCAATACGCTGTAATACCCCAGGAAAACGTATCTGTTCAAAACTTTTAACAAAGGGGTAATGCACTAGAAAAGCACCAAGAAAAATGCCTAAAACAATTAACTTAATCGTGCGAACCGCGATTTTTTTATAGGTATTTGCATCAATAGGTCTATCGGTGTAAGAAAAAACGATGGACGTACCCACAATGAAAAGAAAAAAAGGAAACACCAAATCGGTAGGCGTATAACCATGCCAATCGGCATGCAACAAGGGAGCATATACATGAGACCAGGTCCCCGGGGTATTCACCAAAACCATGGCTAAAATGGTCGCTCCCCTGAACATATCAACGGATTGAATACGGTCTTTCATGGGATACCTATTATAATAAATTTTCTTTTAGACGGTTCCAGGCTCTGATCAACAATACTCCTGAAATCACGGAAACGATGGTCAATACGGTTGCTTGGATGGTTCTACCATAGATCCAATACCCTGTAGCGAACATAATACTGTAAATGAGGACGCATCCCAAGAGCATAGCGGTAATACCCGCCGGTACGCTCCATTTTTCCTTGGTCTTCACAATTTCCACCGACTCGCTCTTCGCCTCGGAAACTACTTTTGACCATCCGGGTCCCCCTGGCTGTATCTTCCTGTAAAAACTTCGGAGCGTTTCCTGTGACTCGGGGGGTGTGGTGTAGGTCACCAATAGCCAGATGAACGTCGTTAGGACTACGATGAATATATATTCCGACCAATCTGGAAAAACGCCTCCGTCCGCAGCAAAAAGATAGGCCCCTAATGGAGTTAATTTTAAGATTATGGAGATAATTCCCGAGGCGAACATGGCCGCGATTTCGCTCCATGCATTGATACGCCACCAAAACCATCTTAGTATGAATATAAGGCCGGTGCCCGCGCCAAAGGCCAAAAGAACCTCGAATAGCTGAAGGGCATTCTGCAATAATAAGGCCAAAACAGCGCTCAAGACCATGAGTACCACGGTAGAGATCCTACCCACGGCGACCAATCTTTTTTCAGAAGCCTGCGGATTGATTTGTTGCTTATAAAAGTCATAGACGATGTACGAAGAACCCCAATTCAATTGAGTGGAAATCGTACTCATGTACGCCGCGACCAATGAAGCCAACACCACTCCCAAAAGGCCGCTTGGCAGCTTGGTCAGCATTGCGGAATACGCCAAATCGTTCCCTAATTTATCTGCGGTAACGTTGGGGAAAGCCTCTTGAATACTCGCCAAATCAGGATATACGACTATCGAGGCCAATGCCACTAAAATCCATGGCCAAGGGCGTAACGCGTAGTGCATGATGTTGAAAAAGAAGGTCGCGCCAATGGCATGGTTCTCATCTTTCGCGGCCAACATACGCTGTGCAATATAACCGCCACCGCCCGGCTCAGCACCTGGATACCAAGAACTCCACCACTGTACGGCGAGCGGGATAATAAATAAGGTAATCAAGACTTTCGTATTGCTGAAATCCGGCAGAATGTTCAGTTTGCTAGCAACGTCTTCGTTCGCCATCAATTTGGTAATACCACCAACCTCGGGAATATTGACCAGGTAATAGGCCGCCCCGATGGCACCTGCCATCGCCACGAAAAATAATAGAAAATCCGTATACACCACTCCTTTGAACCCCCCCAAGGCACTGAACGTTACCGTTATCAACCCTGCACTGACCACGGTTTGCCATGGCTCAAGTCCTAACATGATACTTCCTATTTTAATGGCCGCCAAGGTCACGGAAGACATGGTGATCACGTTGAACAACGCCCCTAGATAGACCGCCCTGAATTTTCTTAAAAAACGTGCAGGCCTTCCTCCATAACGCATCTCGTAGAACTCCAGATCCGTATTCACATTCGATTTTCGCCACAATTTTGCATATACAAAAACCGTAAGCATCCCTGTTATCAAAAAACACCACCATACCCAGTTGCCCGATACCCCGTTGGTACGTACAATGTCCGTGACTAGATGGGGGGTATCTGTAGAAAAGGTCGTGGCCACCATAGAAAGCCCCAATAACCACCAAGGCATGGTGCGGCCCGAAAGAAAAAATTCCGAAGAACTTTTGCCTGATTTTTTAGATACATAAACACCGATTCCTAGCACGAGGGAGAAAAAAACTATAATGAAGCTATAGTCTAAGGTACTGAGTTCCATAAGCTGGTTTTAGGTTGATGGCTAAAGGTATGTTATTTTACAATATTTTTGACTGCCAACTTTAAACCAGACCCTTGCCGATCGTACTACTTTCTGACTTGCCAACTACTTCATGGATACTTGCCTTCGGTGCCGCATTTATCATAGGGCTTTCCAAAGCCGGCATTAAAGGTATCGCCGTTTTAAACGTTACGTTGATGGCACTCGCTTTTGGAGCCAAAGCGTCTACCGGTATCGTAGTGCCGTTGCTGGTGCTGGCCGATGTTTTCGCGGTCATCTATTACCACCGGTTCACCCAATGGAGCTATGTCTTTAAGGTGCTGCCGTGGATGGTGTTTGGAGTATGCATTGGCGTGGTCGTCGGCAGTGACCTTCCCGAAAAATTCTTCAAACTTGGAATGGCCATCATTATCATTATCACCGTATTCATGATGTATTGGTGGGACCGCAAGCAGGTAAAAAAAGTGCCGACGCATTGGACATTCGCCAGTGCGATTGGCACGATTGCAGGAATCACCACCATGGTGGGCAATCTGGCGGGTGCTTTTGCCAACATCTACTTTTTAGCCATGCGTTTGCCCAAAAACCATTTTATCGGCACGGCCGCTTGGCTGTTCCTCATCGTAAATATCATTAAATTACCCTTCCATGTTTATATCTGGAAAACGATATCCGTCGATTCCCTATCGTTGAACCTCGCACTTTTACCCGGTATTTTCATAGGTTTTTTTGTGGGCGTCCGCTTTATAAAATTCATCAACGATGCCTTTTTCAGAAAAATGATATTGGTATTGACCGCCGTGGGAGCGGTTTTAATCCTTTTCAGTTGATGTGGTACTGTTGGGAATGGTGGGTAATTGACCAATGGCGATTGCCGTCTATAAATTTTCGTTTGAGTTATTCCCCACATCCAAAAACACCTACTTTTAAAGGCATAATTAAAGTATATTCATAGCATGAACATCATCGGTAATTTCATTAAGGGAGTCATCAACGTAACCGATAAAATTACGGGAGAGGATAACCCCATCGAAGATCAAAAAGAGGTTTTGAAAAATCTGTTAACTACTGCAAAGGATACCTTTTTTGGAAAGGCCTATGGTTTTACGGATATACTGGATGCAGAAGATGTGGAGGCTTCTTTTCGAACATCGGTGCCCTATTTCGATTACAACCAAATTAATGACACTTGGTGGCACAAGCTTCATGAAAAGCAGTCGGATATTACGTGGCCGGGACACCCAGATTACTTTGCGCTAAGCTCGGGCACTACCGGCAAAACCAGCAAGCGCATACCGGTCACCAATGAAATGATCGATGCAATCCGTGCAGCTGGCATAAAACAAGTGCTGGCCTTGGCAAATTTTGACCTACCTGCGGATTTCTATGAAACAGGAATTTTAATGCTTGGGAGTTCTACCGATTTAATCAAAAATAATGATCATTTAGAGGGTGAGATCAGCGGTATCAGTGCCAGTAATATTCCCTCGTGGTTCAGTGGATATTATAAACCGGGTGCCGAAATCGCCAAAATAGATGATTGGGACCAAAGGGTCGAAAAAATTGTCGAAAAAGCACCGGATTGGGATATCGGGGCCTTAAGTGGTATCCCCTCATGGATTGAATTGATGTTAAAAGAAGTCATCAAAGGGCATAATCTCAGCCATATTCATGAAATTTGGCCGAACCTTACAGTCTACACTTCGGGAGGAGTGGCCTTTGGGCCATACGAAAAAAGCTTCAAGGCGCTCATGGGTAAACCGGTGACCGTAATCGATACCTATCTAGCCTCCGAAGGGTTTATCGCATTCCAGAATAGACCGGAAACCGACGCCATGAAATTAGTGACGGATAACGGTATTTATTTTGAATTTGTGCCTTTCGATCCAGAGTACATTTTAGAAGACGGCTCACTCTCCCAAGATGCCCCTTCCTTGAGCCTTTCGGAAGTTGAGAAAGGGCAAAACTACGTGCTCATCATTAGCACGGTAAGCGGTGCTTGGCGATATTTGATAGGGGATACCATCGAATTTACCGATGTGGAAAGAGCGGAAATAAAAATTACCGGGAGGACTAAATTTTTCTTGAATACCGTAGGTTCTCAATTATCGGTCAATAAATTGGACGATGCCCTGCAGGATTTAGAGGAATCCTTTGACATTGAAATTCCCGAATATACCCTATGCGCCAAAAAGTATAAAGACGGTTTTTACCATACGTGGTACCTAGGCACAACGGCTACCGTTGATGAAAAGGCATTATCAAAAAAACTGGACGAATCGTTGAAGAACGCAAACAAAAATTATACGGTGGCACGCTCCAAGGCGTTAAAAGGCGTGAAAGTATTCGTTGTAGACCCGAACGTGTTTTATGATTGGAACGACCGCAATAAAAAGAAAGGCGGTCAAGTAAAGATGGAGCGGGTCATGGACGAAGAGAAATTTGAGCAATGGGAAGATTTTGTCGAAAAACAAAACTAGGGCGTGTTCACACTGCGCCATTTTCGATCATTCACTTACTGCGGCGTCGCGTTCCTCGACCAATAGCATAATCTCCTCCGGAGATAGGTATAGATTTTTAATGCGATCTATATATTTTTGGGAAAGACCTGCCTTTTCCAAAATAAATGCTTTGGTGGCCAGTATATACTGTTCCATACCGTGTTGTACTGCATAGGAATCTGCACGCCGCTCTGCTCCGCGTATGTATTTTCTAGAGGTTAAGTACCCTATTCCAAAACCGATAAGGTTGAGACCGCTGCGCTGTTCAAAATCCATAATATGCCCTAATTCGTGGCCTAGCCATCCAATCATTATTTCAGAAGGGATATCCTTGGTATAATACTCGGCATCGGCAATCTTGATCTTCTCGCTAATGAGCACTTTATAGGACCTGTGTTTTCTACGTTTAAAAACGCTCGAAAAAAGGGGCTGCGCCTGCATGGTAGACTTTTTAATGTTTTTTTTGAACTTGAATTCTATAGGAGTACTCGCTAACTCTGGATAGTAGGAGAGCGCTTTTTTTGCTTCTTCTGCGATTTCATCGGGTATACTGTGTTGTGAATGCACCACCATAGGGAAACTTAATATTAGGGCTAGAAAATAGTTCACTGATTTTTGGTGTAAAGATAAGGTCAAAGCAGCGGACTAAAGAATTTTGCAAGTCCTTCTAAAAATTTCGTGAAGGGAGACCTTTTCTTAAATTCCTCCAACTCCAGTTTATTTTCTTCTTTACAATGGCCGTTGAACAGGCCTTCGATCTCCTTCGCAATAACGTTATCATATAATATCGCATTGGTCTCGAAATTATGCTCAAAGCTGCGGTAGTCAAAATTTCCTGATCCCACCGAAGCGATTTCTCCATCGATGATGATTACTTTGCTATGCGAAAAATCGGGCCGTAAGTAAATATGGGCACCGACCTGGAGCAGATTCTCGAAGGTGGAAAACATACTGTACTTCGCTAAATACGAATCCAGTTCCCTAGGGGTCAAAAGGGTCACTGTGACCCCGCTCAAAGCGGCTATCCGTAAGGCTTCTAACACAGGTGCACCGGGAATAAAATAAGGATTCGCAATACAAATACTTTTTCGGGCAATGTTGATCATTGCCAAGTATTGCTGCATGATCGCCGGATATCTTGAATCAGGCCCACTGGAAATTACCTGGGCGATGGTATTGCCGACCGGTTCTATTTTGGGGAAATATTTTTCCTGAAGCAACAGCTCTTCCTCCCCTGCAAAGTGATAATCTTTTACAAACACCCGTTGAAGACTGTTTACAACAGGACCTTCCAGCTTTACATGCAAATCTTGCCAAACACCAAGTTCAGATATTGGTTCTATGTATTTATCAGTCACATTAAACCCTCCCGTAAATCCGATTTTTCCGTCTATAATGACGATTTTTCGATGGTTCCTATAATTGAGCGTGAACAGCAAATTGCCGAAACGTATCGGCATGGAGGCATATGCCTTCACCCCGATTTTTTTAAAACGCTTTACCACCTTCCCTCTTAGCGAATTACTCCCGAGCGAGTCGTAAAGCAATCTGATTTCTACACCTTCCTTTACCTTCTCTTTGAAAAGCTCGTAAAACCGGTCTAGCAACTTGCCTTCCTCTAGTATATAATACTGTAAATGCACGAAGTCTTTCGCCTCGTCGATGGCCTTGAAAATGGCATTGAAGGCCTCTTCCCCATCGTTCAATAACGTAATCTTATTACCCTCATAAGGGGCAAAATAACTGTTTTTTCGAATTAAGGACGCTAATTTATCATGTTTGTAATCTTCGAAATCGTGAACACTTTGTTCCCCGCCTTTGAGCTCTTTGTAGGTTTCTGAATATAGCCTACGCTTTTCGGTCTGTTTTAGTTTGAATAATTTGAACTTTCTTCTATTGATCCCGAACAGGAAGTACAAAAGAGGCCCTAGAAAAGGAAGGATGATGACCGTCAACGACCAGCTGATCATTTTTGTGGCTTGGGAGCCATTGAAAATGATGTTGACGATACTCCACAGCGTCACCGTAAGATAGGCAAGCCAAAAAAAGGTAATCATTGATCGGTTTTAGTTGAATAACAAGATACTATATTTAAACTAGGTCTTATATTTAAAATCTATTCCCGATACTTTTCATTGGGTAAGAGTTAATTTTTAACTTAGGGGCAAAGTATCTTTAATTAAAACTGATGGGAGTAATCGCTATGGACAAGAAACAACTGACCCTTTATTATAATTCCGAGAATTCGATAGGCAAACAACTAAACGCTTATGTCGAATCTTCAGAAAAGGCACATTTAACGATCGATATTTCAAAGACCAAGGTAACGGGCACCCAATGGGCAGAACTTGCTGACGGGCTCGGCAAGAATATTTCTGATCTGGTGGATGTTGAACACGCAGATTTCAAAGAAAAGTATGGTACGAACCATGCGGAAATGAATGATGATGACTGGTTAAAAGTGCTGAACAAGAACCCAAGTCTCCTTAAACACCCGATCATCGTAACTGGTGATACATTCATCGAATTAAAAAGTGCCTCTGATTTTAAACAATACATGGAGCCTGACAGTGCCGGTCTGCCAAAACCGTACAATAAAGACCTATAAGAATTGCACAATAGTACCGTTGAACCTTTTATAAGAGCTAAATAAAGGTAATATGGTATCAATTATCGACCAACACCTATGAACCGTATTCTCAAAGGGTTTTTAATGCTTACGGTTTTTTGCATCGGTGGATACATGGTCGCCGAGTGGCGAATGAAAATTGAAGTACAACGGTTCTTGGAACGCAAAATTCCAAACCATATCGAATTTTCGTACGATGCGCTCAACATCAATCTTATCTACGGCGATCTCGCGTTCGATAAGGTAAAAGTCATCAGCCTTGGTCGGCAAACCTCATCTTGCGAGATAAGGGTACAGGCAGACCTATTGAGCGTAGAGGGTTTTAGTTATTGGAAGTTTTTTCAAAAGGATGCCATTTATCTAAAAAAACTGATTCTCTCCGAACCGCATCTCAATTTTAAAACCTGCCCCAAAGATACTACCGACAACGTAACCGCTTCAAAGCCCATTAATCTTCTGAAGCCCATATTCATCAAGGAGCTTATCTTCAATGCCGGGCAAGTTGAAATACGCGATCCTGATGACGAGGTGGAACCCCTCACCGTTAAAACCATTCAGTTAAGTTTGAACGATGTAGAGACCAACCCGGAAATCATCAACGCATATGTTCCTTTCAAATTTTCCGAGTATTTGGTTACCGTGAAAGAACTAACAACGCCCTTAGGCGCCTATGAACGGGTAAAAATGGGTGTTTTAGAACTTGATCCACAAAACATTCGTGTGAAAGACATTTCGTTGATTACGAAACATTCCAAACAAGCGTTGAGCGGTCTTATTGCTACGGAACGTGACCATATTGATTTAAGGATACCTAATATTGATGTTGATCATCACTCCTATGCGATTGAAGCTGATACGCTACATGTTTTCTATGAAAAATTGGCGCTAACATCCGCGGTCCTGGAAATTTACAGGGATAAAGCGGTACCTGAAAATTATGATACCAGGCGATTATATAGTGAAATGTTGAGAGAACTACCTTTCAAGCTAAAAATCGATATTGTTTCGATTGCAGAGGCAACCATAAGATATGAGGAGGATGCACCGAACAATGTTGAAGCAGGTGTATTAAACTTTGAAAATCTTAACAGCACAATCACCAATTTCTCGAACCTCACTTCAGAAAAGGAAAATGTTCAAATACGGTTAAACGCTGATTTAATGGGAACGGGAAGCTTACTGCTGGATTGGGAATTTAAGGTTCAAAATGTAAATGAGGCCTTCGTTATCTCGGGCGAACTCTCCAATTTCAACACCGATAAGTTGAACGACTTTCTTGTTCCGAACGTAAGAACCAAAACCACGGGCACCATCGATCAACTTTATTTTACCATAAGTGGCGACAAGTATGTGGCTTCTGGCGATATAAAAATGCGTTATCAAGATTTCAAGCTTCAGGTATTGAACAAAGATAGGATCAATGTAAATAAAATTGTATCGTTTATAGGAAACCTATTCGTTAGCGATGGTTCGAAAGCGGATGCCAACGGATTCAGATATGGCGAAATTTCGGTAGAACGACCGAAGAACAAATCATTTTTCAATTACCTATGGGTAGGCGTGGAAGACGGTTTGATCGATGTTCTGACAGGGAACGGCAAAAAAGAAGACTAAGCAGCTATTTTGAAATATGTCGATGGCCTTCTTATGCATTTTTTTTATTCCCTTCCCGCCGGTAGGTAGGTAGGAAAAATGACTTATACCGCTTCTAACCGCACATTTCAAAATAGTTTCCAAAATGGCCACGAAGGCTTATTTCATAAAAAAAGCGGACCAGTTCTAGAACTGGTCCGCTTTTTAGTGCTGTACCTTTAATTAATTATCGTCGGTAGCGTCGTCGACCGCATCCTCCACATCTTCGGCACCATCTTCGATTTCATCTCCAACATCGTCCACGGCATCCTCTATTTTTTCTCCGGTAGTCTTTTCTTCCCTACAACTCATCGCAACGCTAACGGTCATTAAGGCAAAAACGAACATAAAAATTGATTTTCTCATACTTATTTATTTTAAATGATTAGGTGAATTCTATAATTCAAAAAGCTTCGTTCAAATGACATTTTATACTGAAGCGAAATCTAATTCAAAGATGCTCTATTACGATGAAAAAATTGAACTGTAATACATATAATATTCGCTCATACGCCAAGATAACCGTAATACACTAGAATAGAGCATGATAAGACCATATATTTTAAGCAAGCTTGACCTAATACCGATATCGTTTAAAAAAAATTTAAGTATCTTGTTCGCATTTCACACCACAAATGAGCATACGAAGAGAACTTAAGGAATTGAACGTTATCGATGTTGTAAAAGACATTGCGGCCAGACTGAACGTCGACTACGAAGAGGAGCATAACGAAATTTGCTTGGATCTGCCCGAACATATCGGTACCGGTAGCATAAGAGCAATCAGTTTTTCCCATGGTGTTGGGGTCATGGATGTGGATATTCGACTGAAAAAAGCGGTAAGGTTTGCCTTAAACCAATCGTTGGTGCAACCTTTGGAAATCGTGTTCAACCGTGAAACTAAAATTATCCACGAGTTCTCGGGCCAAGAGAAAAAAAATGAAATTAAACATTTAGAAAGTGCTATTTTCTCCTGTAACGGAAAGTATGGAAACGTTCTAGGTTTAAATGCAAATGTGCCCATTTGTTTTTTTAATCTCGAAATCAATAGAAAACTATTTGAGGAAAAAATAGAGGTTTTCCTGCCTGAAATGGATGAGGAAATCGAAGGGCTTTTCAGGGATGTTAACGGTATCAACCTATTTTTTCATAAAGGTCATTATAGCCTTGATATCGCGACATGTATTGATGAAATCAATGATATTGAAGATACAGGGCTTACCAAAAGTGTTTTCGTAGAAGGAAAATGTTATGAAATACTGGCACATCACCTTCGACAATACCTAGACGATGCTTCCCCCGAAGAAAAGCGGACCATTTTAAGACAATCAACGGTCATGCGAATCGAAGAGGCGGCCAACCTTATCGAAAATAATTTAGAACAGACCTCTAGCATACTTGCGCTAGCCAAAAAAGTGGGACTGAACCAAAATACGCTACAAAACGGTTTTCAAAGTCTTTTTAGGTTATCGGTAAAGGAATTCACCCAAAACAAAAGAATGGAAAAGGCACGCCATTTAATGGAGACCACCGATTTGAACATTACCGAAATTACCTATAGAATCGGCATCAATTCCCGTAGCTATTTTTCAAAACTTTTCAAACAGCGCTATGCAATGACCCCTAAACAATATCTTCAGAAATTGGCGTCTAGCAAGCAAAAAACGATATAGAAATAGCTTATAGTAGTCACATAATCAACATTTTAACTTAATTTTTTATTGTTAAACGATGCATTTGTGTTAATTAACATTTCAAAACTGTTGATCCAACACTGCACATTCCGATTTCTTTATATCCCATCGTTTTGTGGATACTTAACATCGGTTTATGAACGAGATTGTTTTAAGCACTATACGGCCCGACCGTTTTTTTCAGCAGTTACACCATGCTATACAGGGTACTTTATCGGAAGAATTTGGGGAGCAGAGGTTGTCTTTCGATAATGAATTTGGAACAGGCGTATTGCAAACGGTTCGTTTCGATCGGGGAATATCCTTACTTTCTTGTGATTTGCAATTGGCTTCGGAAACCGCAGTACTATTCGACACGCCAGATACCTTGCCCATCGAATTCATTTTCATATCCGAGGGTGACTTGAAGTACCGTGAAACCATGGAAGGGGAAATTACGTGTTTAGAGCAGTTTCAGAATATTATTCTGGCTCCTAGACAGAACACGCTCAGGACCTTTATTTTACCAGAAGGTAAACGTTTGAGGATAAACTACATTCAACTTATTGAGGAAGAATATCTTCAAAAGAAGCATATGCGTCCTCTTTCCGAACTTCTTAGTGTAATGTACAGTGAACGGAATCATGGGCATGGGTATATCAATATCGGTAATTTTAGTCTGAACATTGCGAAAGAAGTAAAACAGTTGAACACGATAAAGGGTGAAGGCGTGATTCGAACCCTGTTGCTAGAAGGCAGGGTACATCTCGTTTTAGCGCTCCAAATAGAGGAACAGCATCATTTTCAACAGAAAGATTTCTTACATGGGTCGCTGTCTAAGGCAGACATTTCCAGGATTCACAAATTAACCGCATACATACTCGATAATATTTCCAATACTATTTCTATGAATGTGCTTAAATCAGAATCTGGTCTCAGCCCAAAAAAGCTTCAATTGGGCTTTAGAATGTTGTTTTCCAAAACCGTAAATGAGTATGTGAGAGATCTAAAACTTGAAATTGCCAGGGAGTATTTAAAAAATACCGATCTCTCGGTATCTGAAGTAGTATATGCCATTGGGATAAGCAGTCGCAGTTATTTCTCTAAAATATTCTTCGAGGCGTACGCTATCTTACCTACCGAATATAGAAAGAAACTGAATGCAGGACCTGCGTTTACACATTAGCGTTGAGGATATTCGAAAGGCATGAGCAGACTATCGTAGGAGATATCTTGATTGAACAATTCTTTCGCTATCGGTCTCGCTGTTAGTTCCAGCGCTTGCGGAGTTTCCAACATACGTTTTGCCGATGCAATCGAAGTATCTTTTGATAACCACGTTTCTTTATTTGGGCTTGACAAGGGTATCGGCATAAAGTTAACGAGATTTTGAAACGTACCTGTAAACTCGTCTAACGGGCCCGTTAATAGCGTACAGGTCATAAAACCATCTTCCAACCCCGTGTACATCCCTGCCAGGTAGAGCAGCGCATCTTTTTTGGCACTTATGAAATAGGGGTAAACCTCCCCATTTCTTAACATCGAAGTAAAAAAACCGGTTACGGGAACAAGGCATCTGCCTTGAGCCAATGCTTCGGTAAACCATAATCCGGTATCTAAAGTCCCAGCATGGATATTCAGTGTATTCGTCAAGTTTTGAAATAGTTCCCACTCGCCCTGATAGTCACTAGGAAGCATTCCCCATATGGCCAAGGAAATACAATCGGGCTCCTCCATCGTAATCAAGGGAATGGAAACCTCGGTCAAACCGCTGATGACCACTTCGGGGGTATACAAGTTTGGGTATTTGAATCGGGCTTCCGTCACGTTCTCCATCATATCCTTCTCCATTGTACTCGATATCTTGAAATACATTTTGTCCTCTGCTTTAGCTTGGCAATATCGGCAATAAGGATAAAGACTGTTGTTTCATTTCTAAAAAAAGCTAACCCATTAAGAATTAGGAGGTTATTATAAGGGTAAAACGTAGGATATTTCAGCTATTTTGTTAATCATTTATGGTATAACGGCATCAAGTGTTCTCTATCCACCTTAATTTTAACCGTATAGAATCTTCAAAAAAATGAATCTAATGGAAAAGAAAGACAACACTGCGAGAAATGAATTATTTTTTATGAAGCATATGTTAAAGGGTACCATGGCCACAGCACATGGGCTGGAATTTTTACGTGTCGACCCTAGCCTCGGAGAAGGACAGGTTCATTGCAGTGTATTGGACAAAGGGATTACGGCTTTCGAGTTCGATATCAACGTATTCGATGAGGTGGTCATTGACCTTCCGCGGACAGAAGACCCAACAGTCTATTTATGCTACTGTTTGAAAGGAAACTGTTTTCATCAGTCGAACAGCTCCTCCGATATCGACAAACTGGAAGAATTACAAACTGCGCTACTTTTTACGGATGCGCAATTACAACATTCCATTCGTTTTAAAGGTGACGAGCGTACAACATTGAATTGTATCCAAATACACCTATCGGCGCTGGAGGCAGATGCGTCCAACCCCGAGGATGAAATTGACTTTATAGCTCTTTTAAAAGGATATGATAGGGAGCAAGGGTATGTACATCTTGGGCATTTTAATTTAGAAATCGGTGAATTGGTCAAAAAGTTAGAGGATATCAAACACACTGCATCCATCTCTAATTCGCTGTATTTCAAAGGTATTTGCCACTTGATCATGGCCAAGCAATTGGAGCAGTTCGAATCTGACTTGAACAGTGGCCAAGGGTTTTCGACCACCTTGCTCAAAAAAGAACTTGAAATGATCAGTGACGTTGGAGATTTCATTGCGAATTATCCAGAATTGCCCCATACCATTAGTTCCATTTCCTCAAAATCGGCGCTTTCACCTTCCAAACTACAAACAGGATTTAAATTTATGCATGATAGTACCCTAGGAGAATTCATAAGGGAAATTCGACTAAAAAAAGCGGAGGTACTCATTAGAACGACCGACCTTAATATTTCTCAAGTGGTCTATTCTATCGGCTTCACGAGTAGAAGTTATTTCTGCAAAATTTTTAAGAAAAAATATAACTGCAGCCCAAAAGCGTACAAAACACAGGCCATGGAAGTTGCTGTAGCATAAAAAAACCCTTTAAAAGAATGTACGTTCTTTTAAAGGGTTTTTTAAATAAATTACCGAGGGGCAAGTTTTATGCTAGACGGCGTAAAAATATGCCTGACGGTGATAAGGTTACCTAACGATATCGTATCGACCAAGCACCATTAACTCAAATCTTCCAGTCTTTTAATGTTTGATAAGCCGTTCTCGATGGCTTGTTTTTGACTCCTTAAGATTGCTGAGGTCGAAGAAGGCAAGGAAGTCTCTTTAAGAACCTCGTCGTATTCTTTTATGGCCGCTTTTTCTCCACGAATGGCCTCTTCCAACATCGCTTCATCGTCATCCATTGAAAATAACGCCTTAACATCCATCCAAGCCCTGTGCATCTGTCCCGTTACACTGTCGCCCTTATCCACCTTCTGCCCGAACGATTTGATCTCTGGCTTTAACGCGTGGCCAAAATCGTAACGTTGTTTCGATTTGCTTTCAAAATATGATTTCAAGGCGCTATGCTCGGTGTTTTCCGCTGCTTTTTTGAAACCCTTTTCGGCATCGTAGGTCTTCTCTAAAAGTCCGTTTAATTTTTTTCCTACTTCTTCTGTGTATGTACTCATGGTATCTATAATTTAAGTGATGTGACCTCTTCTTTTCTGATGTTGGCCATCGTTACATCATTTGAAATTTATTTTTTATACTTGAACTTCCCTGATCTCTTTCAACGTATTTCCTTTTCGCCTTCTACGTTTTCAGATGATATGACTAAATTGTCAAATTCACTGGTACGAAAAGCATTCTTGAACATTTGCGAAATAGGTGCCGCATATGCACCCTTTAATTGGTCCCGAAGTAGAACGATGATCACCCCTACCGCGAAACTAATTGCAATGGCTGCGAAGACTTGAACGATACCCATTATTTTACTATTATCAATTCTACACAACTAAGATATACTTCCAAAATGTGGGGTATTGCCCTTATACCTAGAAGTATGAACTCCTTTAGATAGGGTTAAAATTCAGGCGAAAAGGGTCAAAAAGGATGCATAGTAACGCCCTTGATTAAAAATTTTCTTAAGAACTTTATCACTTAATTGTTCTCAAGTTTGTGCACCGACTTCGGTGATTTTCCATCACTTTGTTCTCCCAAACATTTAGGAGTGATGGAAAACACAAACATTAATCAAGAAAAAATGATTCGAAAAGGCACAAATGTAAAATGGTCGTGGGGAAACGGAACCGCAGAAGGTAAAGTTGTCGAAACCTATACCAGTAAAGTTACCAAGACCATAAAAGGGACGGAGGTCACCCGAAATGGCAACGAAGATGACAAGGCATTATTCATCAAGCAAGATGACGGCACGCACGTTCTCAAAAGCGAAAGTGAAGTTGACCGTGTCGATTAGGAATTAATCCGATGCGCTACTCTTTTCCATAGGTAAGTCCAGGGACTGAGGAACATCCAATGTTCGTATTGGAAAAGGAATGGTAATGTCATTTTTATCGAAAACGGCTTTAATGGCGATTACCCCATCTGTTTTGGCTTGTGCGACCTCTAATGCCGATGTTGCATTGATCCAGAATCGGGTTTCGAAATTAATGGAGCTTTCCCCGAATTCGGTATACAGGAAAATGATATCCTCTTTATTTTCAATAGACTCAAAATGCTCTAAAATCGTTTTTTTCACGAGCGTTCTAACCCATTCTAAATCGGACGAATACCCTACACCACATTTTAAAATCACCCTTGATTTTGACGTACTGGAATAGTTTTTAATAGGATTTTCGACCACGGCCCTGTTCGGTAGAAAAACGAGATTATTATCGGGCTGTTTCAAGGTGATGGACCTAAGGTCCAAATCGATCACCTCGCCCTCAAAGCCATTTGTTTCTATCCAATCCCCGAACTTAATGTGTTTCACGTACGATAGCACCATTCCAGAATAGGTGTTTGCCAGAGCCCCCTGCAGCGCGAGCCCAACAGCAAGACCTACGACCCCGGCCCCTGCAAGAACGGTGTTCAGCGCCTTCCCTAAATTTAAAATGCCCAAGACCAAAAACAGCCCTAACAGCACGATGATGATAGACACCATTTTGGCCAATAAGGTCTTCATCGACGCTTGGAGCTTCGTTCGCTCCAAAACGCTCGAAACCACACTACGTATACCACGTGATATCATGATGGACAGCGCAAATACCAGTATGGCTATGAGTAGATTCGGTAGATGTACGACCAGCGTTTCAAGCCAAACGTTCAGCTTTTCGACCATCTTGGACCATGCTTCTGAAAATTGGTTTTTCATGACGTAATGGTTAAGTCCTTCAACGGGTCGAAATCTTGTATCAGCTTCAACAGTGCTGTTTCGGCACCCGTTCGATACGAAGAAGCAGATGTAGTGTTTGCGGTATGCAGTACCTCGAACAATTTTTTTTGTTCATATTTATGAACCACATAGGGGTGTACATAATATTTTCTACAGACATTTCTAGTATTGCCCAAAGCCTTTGCGGCACTATCGAACGCCGCCAAAGTATTCGTTTTAATTTCTGCCTCGTCTTCCGTGGGCTTGAACTGCATCAAGGTTTCAAAGAAGATGACGGTGCCCGCCCAGGTCCTAAAATCTTTTGCGGTAAATAGATCTCCACTGATTTCCTGCAGGTATTCATTGACCATGCCACTATCTACCCCGGTCTTTCTACCGTCTTCATCGAAGAATTGGAAAAGTTCCCACCCAGGTATTTCCTCGCATTGCAACACCAGTTTCCGTAACTTGTTGTTATTCAAACTTATATTATGCTTCTTTCCCTTCTTGCCGGTAAAAGCGAACTTGAGTTTATCCTTGCTGATTTTCAAATGCTTGGTCCTCAGGGTCGATAGCCCATAAGTCTTGTTTCTTTTGGCATATTGTTCATTGCCTATACGAATATGGGTTTCCTCCATTAATCGTACGATAAGGGCCATTACCTTGTTTTTAGACCAATCCCCTTCTTGAAGGTCCTTATCCACTTTTTCCCGAATTTCTGGCAGGGCAGCCCCAAATTGTGCCATTCTTAAAAATTTGGTTCTATTTCTGACTTTTTTCCAAAGCTCATGGTAGCGGTACTGAAGTCTATGCTTTATATCGTACCCCACCGCCTGTAAGTGGGCGTTTGAAATAGCCGCTATTTTCACTTCTTGCCATGCAGGTGGAATCACCAATTTTTCTATTCGTGACAAATCAGATTTCTCGATCAAGGGTTTATTTCTGTGGAGGTACAAAAAGGTATCCTGTTCCTTGATCCGTTCAATTGTCAACTTTTCTCTTTGCACGTAGGTCAAGTGCATGTGGGCAGCTACCTCCTCGGGCTCACCTGTAATAAGTTTTAAATAATCCATTAAAATTTTATTATCGTCTTTACATCATTGGCCCGCCGGGCTGCCCGTTGTGTTGTATGTATCGCACAACCTCGGATCGATTGCCCAACGACTTTTATGGAGACCGACATACTCGTTCAAAAACGGCCAGATTACAGGCGGTATCTATTGCAGTGTACCCTCCCATTACAAGTTGCCCAATCTACATCGTCTACAACATTGACAAGTATAAACGATTACCACTTCCCGTAGTTGTTGTATCGATCTAAAGATTGACCTATACCACACCAGAAAAGCTTTTGGTCCCCTGCCTAGTTGAAACTACCGTTATCGTGCTATTAATTTCGCTTTTTACAACCATCGCATTGCTGACTTTAAAATACCTTTATCACTTTAGTAATTATCCTTAAAGCACCCCTATGAAAGGAAGTCCCATGTTGATCTGTATCCCAGATATTAGCGGTTTTACCGAATTTATGAGTGAGACCGATTTCGATTTAAGTTCGAAGATCATCCCTGCATTATTGAACCAAATCATTTACACCAACACCATAGGTCTCAAAGTTTCTGAAATCGAGGGTGATGCCGTACTATTTTACAAAACTGGTAAAATGCCCAGTCTACAAAAATTGATAGACCAATGCAAAGAATTCTATACCGAGTTTTACAAGGAAATGGAGGCACTGAGAGAAAAATATAAAAAGAATAAGGACGCAGACGCAATTCCTGAAATGTTGGGGTTAAAAATAATTTTACACTATGGTAAGGAAGTAGCATTGACCAAGGTCGGAAACCGCATAAAATTATTTGGTGAGGACTTAATCGTGGCCCATAGACTTCTTAAAAACGAGATTCCGTTAAATGAATACCTTTTATTGACCGAAGGGCTGACCGACCACTATAAAAATAAAGATTTAAGTGATTCCTTTGATTGGGATATCGTAACGGAAGATTCTACAGATTATGATCATGTAGGCAACGTAAAGTACCATTATATCAATCTAAGGCCTCTGGTCGATTAAGAGACCATTTTGAATTATATCGATTATTTAGTTATGCCCCTTTTTTTCGCTTAAATGGCATCCCTGCCGGCGGCAGCCAAGAAAAACGTTCCATAACACTTCTGACCATACCTTTTAAGACCGTCCCTGAGCCATTTTGCCCGATAATCGAGATTTAAAATCACCGAGGTAATTGCCTCTTTATAAACCCTGCAAATGCATCAATCAATATTCGTTCTGAGGTAAGGTAAAAATGATAAAAACATTAATTTTATACTATAATTAAAAACAGTTATACATGAGTTATTTAGACATAAAATCTACCGATATTACCCCAATTGTAAAAGAATTGAACGTTCTGTTGGCGGACTATAATTTATACTACCAAAATTTAAGGGGATACCATTGGAACGTGTTGGGCAAAAACTTTTTCGATCTGCATATAAAGTTCGAAGAATTATATACCGATGCACGCATTAAAATAGATGAAATCGCTGAGCGTATACTTACGCTGAGACATCATCCTTCAAGCGAATTCTCAAAATACTTTGAAATGTCGTCCATAAAGGAAACTTCATCCCTAATTACGGACAAGGAAATGGTAAACCATATTTTAAATCAGCACCAGCTTTTGTTAAAGCAGATGACCAAGGTCATTAAAAAAGCTGAAGCAGGTGGAGATGAAGGTACCATTGATATGATGGGAGCCTACATTGGCGAGTTGGAAAAAGTGAGTTGGATGTTGGACGCTTGGTCCAAAGACACTAGGGAACAGTTGTAACCTCAAAAGCATTTTCAAAAAAATACCGTCCATGAATCTATTCATGGACGGTATTTTTTTTAGGTCTTAGGTATAGGGCATGTTCGCACTGAACGGAAGTCTTGGGGTTCTTGATGATTTTTTCGGATTTCAAGGCCGTTTTAAACGTGTCCTTAAAACTTCAAGTGATCCCTAATTTAATTTTTTGAACGATATTTACCGAAAAACGGGAAAGCAGATGAATGTAATTGAAGTATACGCCACCGATGTAGAGGATACGGTGCAGCAAATGCAGCACATTTTAGGAGGAGAGATAACACAACGTTGGGGCGAACATACCCTTGCCCTGAACAATGAAAACGCGACCGGAACCATTCGTTATGTTACTTTTGAATGGGGGGTAGCATTATTGGAATACGACCTCACCTTTCATAAGGATACTACACTGATTACCGATACCAGCTCCTATAATCCCATCCATTTTATTTATTGTTTAGAGGGAGCTTGTAGCCACAGATTTGGAAAGGATGCTTTGAAGGATTTGAAAAAGATTGAGCAATTTCAATCGGTCATTATCACCAATAAAGAAGACGGTCACAATTATTCTTACTTTACGAAAGGCACCAAGTATGCCATTAATGTGGTCCAAATTACCCGTAAACAGTATCTCAAGAAGAAATTGAACGGGGTAGATGCATTGAACGAAAAATTGCATGAAGTGTTTATGGATACCGACCATGAAAACAGGTTTTCATATTATGGCTCCTACAACCTTAAGTTGGCCAATAAAATCAATGCATTGCGAAAAATACCTTCTCAAAACGGAATGATCCGAATCATGCAATTGGAAGGTATGGTCTATGAGATTTTGGCGATGCACATCAGCCAACATGAAAAAGATAGTAAGGAATTGTTTCCTACCTCAAATCTATTAAAGCGAGAATTGAAGATAATTCGAAATTTGGCGAAGAAAATAGTCGCCAATTTCTCGGTAGATTATTCTGTGGAAGGTCTTTCTAAAGAATCAGGTCTTTCTCAGGCAAAGTTACAGGAAGGTTTTAAATTACTTTACACGAGAACCGTTACGGAATATATACGCCACGTACGTTTAGAGGCTTCTAGGGATTTTATAAGTACGACAGACATGAATATTTCCCAAGTAGTATATACCATAGGCTTCAGCAGTAGAAGTTATTTTTCAAAAATTTTCAAGGCAAAGTATGGCATAAGCCCGAGTGAATTCCAAAATAATAAAAGGAGGGAAGATGCACCAAAAGTGGTTGCGTAAAGCTATTTACTTGACCATTCTACGGATTAGATAGAGTATTCCGTACTTTTTTATGGCAGAAATAATCGTAGACACCCAGCTATAAGGACTTAAATCTTCTTTTACATCGTGCTTTATACCCTTAAATTCCTCCAGGGCGATCTCTCGTTCTAACTGCAGTCGTTTCAGGTCAAATTCTATTTCATCAAAATTTTGATACATCGATTCTTCTTTAGTTAAAAAATTTTGCGGAAAGCGTTCTAATCAATTTATTGTCGATCTGTTTTCTAAATACGTATGCGATTAATACCAGAAGGATGAATAAACCCCCAGCAATCAAACAAGCAACTACCATACTTCCCAATACCGTACCTAAGTAAAGCACTCCGGCTACAGAAAGGAATATCAGTGCAAGAAAAGCAAGACCACCGATTACTGCTATTTTAAGCAGTAACCCAGTGGTCATTGTAAGCTGTTGAAACACCTTAAGCCTATAATACTCTCGCGTTTTTTTGTAGTATGTCTCCCCTACGACAAAAGCTTTATTCGACGTATCGTTAAGTGAATCAATGATGCCCATTTATGTTGTTTTCTGTAATTTTTTATTTTTTGACTTCAATTCTGCCAATTTTTTTTCTAGTGTAGTGATTACATCTTCCGTTTTATAACTTAGGTCGGATACCAAAGAATCCACTCTTGTGTCCAACGTCTGTTTTTCATCCAACACTCTTGAGGCGACCCTATTTTTAAGATCCATAGCGCTTTCTGTAAAGTTATCCCTTGTCGCAGCAGCTTGATCGGCGATTAATTTTCTGGTATTCTCGCCCTTATCTGGCGCATATAAAATTCCTAAAGCCGCTCCTATGGCAGACCCTACGATAACCGCTAATAATGTATTTCCGTTGTCCTTCATTTTATGATAATTTTAATTTAGTTTTTGAGATTAATGTTCATTACAAATATCGCTAAATTTTACGCAACAGCTTGACTCAAACCAATATAATGTTAACGGCAACAATTGCCATAAGTGTCAACAATAATGCGGAAAGCATTAATGGGTGAACCCCCTTGCAGATACCTTTGGCCCATGAAGACTATAGAAACTAAAAATCCATATACCGGCAAGGTATTGAACACCTATACCGTACACACGCAAGAAGATATCGACAGCAAACTAGAGAGGGTGAAGTCGTTGGAAAACACATGGGCCGACCTTCCCCTTGACCAACGCTGTGATCTTCTTTCTAAAGTAGCCGATTTACTCTTAGAGCGTAAACAAGAGTATGCGGAATTAATGACTTCAGAGATGGGCAAACCCATTTCCCAAAGTGTTTCGGAAATCGAAAAATGCGCCTGGGTCTGCGACTTTTACGCTCTTAACGCCGAAGACCTATTGGCCGATGAAATCATTGCGACCGACGCGGAGGAGAGCTTTATAAGCCACGATCCTATGGGCTGTATATTAGCGATTATGCCTTGGAACTATCCATTTTGGCAAGTAATCCGTTTTGCGGCACCAACACTTACCGCTGGCAATACCGCCATTTTGAAGCATGCCGAAAATGTGACCGGATGCGCTTTCGCCTTAGAACAATTGTTCTTGGATGCGGGGTATCCAGAAGGATGTTTTCAGAGCATTTTGACAGGTCATGATGAAATCGAAAGCTTGATAGGCCATGATGCCATCAAGGCGGTTACACTAACAGGAAGTGAGAGAGCTGGAAAGGCCATTGCGAAAATAGCTGGCGGACATTTGAAGAAAACAGTTTTAGAACTGGGCGGCAATAATGCGTGTATCGTATGGGAAGATGCAGACCTCGACAAACATATGGATACGATGGTCAAGGCCCGTATGCAAAATACAGGTCAGAGTTGCATTGCGGCAAAACGGTTCATCGTTTGTGAAGGCATCTATGATTCTTTTCTGAAACAGTTTTTGAAAAAGGTGGAAGCCCTTAAGACTGGTGACCCGATGAAAAAGGACACCTACATCGGAGTCATGGCAAAGGCAGACTTGGCAGATGACCTTCAAAAACAAGTGGACGAATCGATCCAAAAAGGCGCTAAAGTGATATTAGGCAACAAGCGAAATGGCGTACATTTCGCACCTACCGTATTAACGAACGTTACGGAAGATATGCCCGTGTTCAAAGAAGAAACCTTTGGGCCCGTAGCTGCAATCGTTAAGGTAAAGAACCGAACAGAGGCAATAGCACTGGCCGCCAATTCGAAATATGGCTTGGGAAGCATGCTTTTTACAAGAGACATCGATGAAGCGACGCATACCATTTCCTCAATACCCGACGGCGCATTTTTTATCAACGAAATGGTGAAATCAGACCCGAGATTACCCTTTGGCGGTACAAAGGCCTCTGGGTATGGAAGGGAGCTCTCTCGGGAAGGAATCTTGGAATTCGTCAACAAGAAAACAGTCTACATCAAAAAATAAAATAGTTATGAAGCAAGGTCCGGAGAAAACGCAATTGGTCAAGGAACCTAAAGAGAAAACGGAAAAGTATCTATTTCAGAATAATAAAAAGACGAAATTAGGTCTCTTAATTGTTGTGGTCTTTCTAATATCATTGGTTCTTGGTATTGTCGTTTCTAAATTCTTTTTTAGCAATTAGGGTGTTATTTCCCATCTTGGTTTGAGCTTTTCATCGAATAGCTGTCTCGCCGAGGTTGGGATGGAGGGCTATCTCTACTTTTATATCCATCACATTTGCCCTCTTTGATTTTTATTGCGTTTACGTCCAAACCGCTATGGCTTCATCGGCCAGGAGTTGTTCTAGATTGAATTCTTTGTGTCGCGCTCCTTTATCGGAATTGTAAAACATATTTGAATACACGTAGCCGAAATCTTTAGCCTGTGCTGCCGATGCCCCGTAGAAAATTTTCTTGAATTTTGCCCAATAACAAGCCCCAAGGCACATCATACAGGGCTCACAACTGGTATACAACGTACACTCTTGCAACGTGGTTGCTTTTAATGCGCTACATGCTTTTTGGATGACCAATAATTCTGCGTGTTGGGTACAATCGGAAAGCGATTTTACCTTATTGAAGCCTTCCGCTACGATTTCTCCATCTTTAACGATGACCGCGCCAAAGGAGCCCCCATCATTTTCCTTGCCTAGTTTTGCCAAATAAATGGCCCTTCTCATAAAATGTAAATGTGCTGTGTTCATAAGATATATTGAGTATTCAATACATTGAAAGCGACCTAAAGAATTTAGGGTCTACGATATAAAAAGGGAATCCTTTCTACATCAGAATTTCAATAATCGGAATTTGTAACGTGTTTCTATTTCGCCAGCCTTAATGCGAGGGAAGTTATTGTAACCCTGTGGTAAACAATTTTGTCTGAAGAAAACTTTTTAGTTATAAGTCGCTAAAAAAACAAAGCAAAGTACTACCCCAATGGCTGCAATCACAATGCTAAATTTTATGCCCTTCACAAGCGAGGATTCTTCCTTGAAAGGTGCTGACTTGGTCTTAAATAGTTCCATAGCGTTTTTTTATAAAATTATCATAAACAGACCGTTTGTATTGACGTAGATGTTAAAAATTTTAACCTTTTTACAACAGCAACCTTTTCAGTATCCGTTAGATAGGTCGACTTACCAAAATAGGGATAACACACAAACTTATTTTTATAGGGGCACTTAAATGCAATCCCGCTCTGTACATTTGAATCGTATAGTGCCTCGCGATAAGCC
>JBARCC010000149.1:0-1946 GCA_049793635.1 Maribacter sp.
TAAATAAGGTGGTCTAGGTATTGTTATTTGCGGATTAGTCATAACAGAACCATTAACCATAACAGGTTGATTAAAGGTCTGTCCAGAATAATTTTGTGGTGGTTGATTCGACATTTATTCTTGTTTGTTAGTTTTTTTCATAATTGTGGGCAACAATTATATATGCGTACTGGTACGTATATTTCCTTTTTGTCCGTACTAATCTAAAGGATTTTTAATTGATTCAAAAGAATTTACCGCTACATGGGTGTAGATTTCTGTCGTCTTGCTTGATCCATGGCCTAGTAATACTTGAATTTGTCGCAAATCTACACCCGATTCTAGTAAATGAGTGGCAAAACTGTGCCGTAAGACATGGGGTGTTACCCTGGTTCTTATTCGTGCTTTTGCCGACGCCGTTTTTACGATCTTGAGTACGCTTTCCGCACTGTATTGTTTTCCCGGCCCGCCTTCAAAAAGAAATGTGGTGGGTTTATATTGTTTATAGTAAATGCGTAGATGTTCCAGTGCTGTTTTTGACAATAGGGTATTCCGGTCTTTGTTTCCTTTTGAATCCTTCACCAAGATCAGCATGCGCTTACTGTCCACGTCGCTTATTTTTAGGTTCAACAGTTCACTACGCCTTAATCCAGAACCGTACAACAGTTCTATTATACACCTGTGCTTGATATTGTTGGTGTTATCGATAACGGAAAGAATTTCTTGCTTTGAAATTACAGTGGGCAGTTTCGATGATTTTCTAGGACGCTCGATCTCATAAAATCGGTTCGGCATCCCTAAGACCACTTCGTAGTAGAATTTTATAGCGTTGATCACTTGGTTCAAATAGGAGTTCGATACATTTTTATGAATCAAAAATTGAAGAAAGGCCCTGATATCACTTTCATCAAGGGTTGCCAATTCCCTATCCTTGTAATGATTGATGAATATTTCAAAGAAGTTGACATAGGTTTTTACGGTAGCGTTGGCATATCGTTTCAGTTCAAGTTTTAAAAGGTATTCCTCAGGGCAAAGGCGGTATCCGGGTATGGGTTTTCGTTTTCTGAACCAAGAAACATCTACCGGTTCATCACTTTTGCTTACAGGCCTGTTTGAAAGAAAACGGTTATAATTGATCCAAACAACGCCCTTGAAGGTGTTGAAGATCACGCCTAGGTTTTCTTTAGTATGAGGTATATACGCCATTTGGTGCGCAGAGCTCCATTTAGGGTTGGGCAAGCCTTTAATCAGACCCTGTATAAGTCTGTCCGGAGAAAATTTTATGCCTATCATCTTTTGGCCGTTGATCATCAGATGATAAAGGGTTATGGATTTTAAATGTGGTGTATTAGAGGAAGCCATACTATTGGATTAATGGATATAAAGGCAATTTATAGGATAGAATTGATTTAGTCGTACCTTAAGCGAATATTGTTCGCATAGGAATTCACTTAAGTTTCTGGAAATGAGATTACAGCATGAATGTCTGTATTGTAAAAAGCAACTTACCGGTAGAACGGATAAGAAATACTGCAACCTGCACTGCAAGAGTGCCTACCAATACCAAAAGGAAAAGGAAAGACCGGAACGTTTCTATATCAGAGTGGACAATCAGCTGAAACTGAACCGGAAGATTTTAAAGGAATACAACAAAGGGGGGAAGGTAACGATCAGAAGCAGTGTGTTACTGGAACTGGGGTTCGACCCCAATTTTTTTACCCACTATTGGAAAAACCAAAAAGGGGAGGTGTACCTGTTCGTATACGAATACGGATTTTTAAAAAAAACTGAGAACGGAAGGGAAAAATATGTCTTGGTCACTTGGCAAGCCTATATGAAGAATTGACCATGCTATGCGTGCTGCAAAAACGCTGTTTTGCTAAAGTGTACGAAACGTTTACCCTATTCAATCACTTCCCATTTAGGGCCAGATGTTCCACAAATAAAGGGGTTTTGCAACCCATACC
>JBARCC010000150.1:0-2843 GCA_049793635.1 Maribacter sp.
GGCCATGGCTTTTCGATTGCCTGACTATAGCATTTCAGTCTCCATTTTTTACTCGATCAGCGAGATTTGACCTAACTCCGCAAAGCAAGTTGCTCCGACCCTTGCCGAACCTACGGGCTTAGGTAGAGGTAGTTTAATACAATAGGGCTTAGGTATTTACGACCTTATTGAAGTCTATGCTGATTTAATTCGTTTAAATGATATATTTGCGGGCGGCAATCTATACTACCGAGCATTCTCCCACAGCGCTTTTGCATCAATGTGATTTGTAAAAGGGATTGGATGGGTAGTAGGGCTGCAAATTACATGAAAGGTATGAAGAAGTATATTCCTATTTTAATGGTCCTATTGACATTCTGTTCAGTGGGCTGTAAAGACGTACAAAAGGATGAAAATAAGAGAACGGTAGGCGAACCCACGGAACAGAAATCGAATACCGGGAAGGGTAGCGCTGAAGCCATTTTGACCGAGGCCATAACCGCACATGGCGGTGTGTTGTACGATGATGCGTATTATCAGTTCATCTTTCGTGATAAGCTATATTCGTTCAACAATCAGAATGGGTATGTCTATACCCTAAAGGCCAAGGACAGCGTGGGCAACCAAATCAACGACACCTTACGGAACGGGAATTTTTCAAGAGCCGTGAATGGCGAATTGGTGCCACTTTCCCCAAAAGAGGTGGCTATACATAGCAATGCCTTGAACTCCGTGATTTATTTTGCCTTAATTCCCTACAAGTTGAACGATACCGCAGTCTTAAAAGAATATGAGGGAGAGACCAGCATCAACGGCGAGGATTATGACGTGGTCAGCATCACTTTTGAAGAAGAAGGCGGCGGCAAAGACCATGACGATATTTTTATGTACTGGATCCATAAAACATCACATTTTGTAAATTACCTGGCCTATAGTTATGAGGTGAACGGTGGGGGGGTACGTTTTAGAAGTGCCTATAATCCGAGTACGGTAGATGGCATCCGCTTTCAGGACTACATCAATTGGGAGGCGCCCCTAAGAACTCCGCTGAAAAAACTTCCCTCCTTATTCGAAGCGGGACAGCTGAAAGAATTATCCAAGATCGAGAACCAAGAGATTCAAAATCTAAATCCTTCCAAAATACAGGAGTAGCTTCGGGGTAGTCATACACCTAACGTACCCAATTACATCTGCGCATTTCTTATCTTTGAAAGATAGCATTGGTGGGTATGGATAGACTTCAATAGTAGGTCGCTTCAAATGCATCATAATATCGGTAGCAATGAATCCTATCTCATTATTTAACGAGTTTCCTGAAGTTTCCTCAAAGGCGTGGAAGCAGAAAATTCAATATGAATTAAAGGGGAAGGATTATAATGAAGCACTTGTTTGGGAGTCTCCGGAGGGCATCAAGGTAAAACCATTTTACCATGCCGACGATCTTCCGGATGTTCGACATTCATCGACTGTTGCAAAAAATCCATGGAACATTGGGCAGGTTATCTATGCCGGTAACGCCATTATGGCCAATCAAAATGCACAGCGGCTCTTAAAAACGGGAGCCGAGGCACTACGGTTCTCGATACCCTCCGAAACCATAGATATTGGCGTTCTTTTGAAGGATATTGATCTACATAAGGTATATGTATACCTAGAACTGCAATTTTTGTCCATACCGTATAGTACCAAAATTTCAAAACTCCATCAGGATAGACAAAACCTTTTTCTACAGATCGACCCCATCGGCCATCTTTCGAGATCGGGAAATTGGTTTACCTCCATGTCATCGGATTTTGATACGTTGGATGCATTGCTGGAATTACCCTTAGACAATATGCTAAGTATAGACCTTTCTTTATACCAAAATGCAGGTGCCGATCGGGTACAACAATTGGCTTACGGTTTGGCACATGCGAACGAATATCTGAACCATCTCCACGAAAAGGGAAGTTTGCCCACCTTGAAAAGGGTTCAGTTTCACCTTGCCATAGACGGTAATTATTTTTTTGAAATCGCAAAGCTAAAGGCGTTGAGGCTGCTATGGGAAACGCTATGCACTGCATACGGTATCTCCGCTGAGTGCCATATTACCGCAATGCCGTCTAAGCGCAATAAAACGATGTACGATTACAACGTAAATATGCTTAGAACGACCACCGAATGCATGTCCGCCATTTTGGGAGGTGCCGACACTATTTTCAATCTACCCTACGACGCGGTGTACCACAAAGACAATGAATTTGGGCAGCGCATCGCTTTAAACCAATTGGTCCTCTTAAAGGAAGAGAGTTACTTCGATAAAGTCGAAAATCCGGTAGCGGGCAGTTATTATGTGGAAACCATCACCCACCAAATGGCGGAAAAAGCCTTGGTGTTGTTTAAGGCGATCGAAAAGGATGGGGGGTTCTTGAAGCAGTTGAAGAGCCATACCGTACAGCACAAGATCATCAATAGCGCAAACAAGCAACAAGAGCGTTTTGATACGGGACATGAAATTTTGGTGGGAACAAACGCCTATCAGAATGAATCGGATAAAATGGCGAAGGATGTGGAGCTGTATCCCTTTGTAAAAAGAAACCCTAGAAAGACCTTGATCCTTCCCATCATCGAAAAAAGATTGGCAGAGGAAATGGAGCAAAATCGTTTGGATCATGAGTAGAAAAGACCTGCAGCATATACGTTTAAATATCCGATCAACGGATAAAAATGTACCTGCGTTCCCTAGTAATGAAAATGAAAAAAGTAGTGCTAAGGATAGCGGAAGTGGCCACGACCAAAATGTAAAGTCCTCGGGCGAAACATTCACCACTGCAGAACAGATCGAATTAAAGAAAAGGTATACCGAAAAAGATTTAAACGGAGTA